>JANQRQ010000337.1 GCA_028284485.1 Planctomycetaceae bacterium
GCAACGCGTTTCGCGTCGTCAAGAACGGGAAGAATTGGCACGCGGAACAGCTTTACGCCAACAAGAACATCACCAACCATCATGGCGGCGTTGTCTTGCACAATGGGCACATTTACGGGTCCAGCGGCGGCACATTCCGTTGCCTTTCCCTCGTGAGCGGGGAACTCGCCTATGCCGGGCGTAGCGCCGGCAAAGGATCTACGGTGTACGCTGATGGCCATCTTTATTTACGTGGCGAATCTGGTCCGATCGCGCTCATTGAAGCAACCCCGGAGGGATTACGCGAAAAGAGCCGTTTTGACCAGCCGGACCGAAGTGACAAAAAGGCCTGGCCTCATCCCGTGATCGCCAACGGCAAACTCTACCTCCGCGACCAGGACCTGATCCTAAGTTATGACATAAGGAAAAAACAGCTGGGCGGATTGCTTCAGCGCGCGAGGCATTGACGTAGGAGCTTCAAGACATCGTCAACCCGGACGGCGAGCGCTGCTCTTTCTCACGACATTCTGGGATTTTCCGTGCGAGTTTTCGCAACTTTGGGTCGGGGCCTTCTGGACGAGCCGGAGCCCATCGTAACCGCAGAATAGCGCCTGATTGAAACCACTACTCGTTACGCAGTGTCGCGTTAGTAGTAATTGATCAACCCGCGGAGAGTGCAAACGAAATCAGAAACAGATTCCAGGGATGTCATTGGTATTCGCCTTGCTGCAGCGCTTCGAAACATGACATTCCGGCCCCCTATAGTTCCCCCGTAATCGAATTGTCTCTGTTTTAATTTCGAAGACCGTTCGGCCCGCACTACTCCGAATAGTTGCACGGCGTTGCGATTATCGACGTTCCCCGGAAAATCCGGGGATTTTTTATGCGCTGACGACTCGCTTTGCAGTTCCATGTCGTCCAGTTTCGACACATTCTGCGCTGCTTTTTGCGCCGCTTTTCCAGAAACCGCTGCATCCAAGTGGGCATCGGTGGTCATCAGGTAATGCTTGAGCGCAATTTGGGGGGGTATTCCCCAACCATACTGCCACGACACATGACAGCGGGTCAAGACCTTCGAACCTCTTGAAATCGCATGACCACAGTGTTCGCAGTTATCATGAAGGATCATGCGGTGATCTGGAAATCGCCTGCTTTGCGAGGTCCCATGCATAATGATGGTGCACCGTCTTCGGTTTCCCGCTTGGGCAACCGCAATGTTCCACATCCTCAACCTAAGCGTGATGGAGCCGTGTTGGGGCCTGTGCTTCATCACGATTCAACAATTTGCGTCTATCACGAAAGAATCGGTCGAATGACGTTTCCCGCGACGTCAGTCAAACGATATCGCCGACCGTTGTGCAAATATGTGAGTCGTTTGTGATCGAGCCCAAGGAGGTGCAAAATCGTTGCGTGGATGTCGTGCACTGATACGGGATTCTCTTCCGCCCGATAGCCAATTTCATCTGTTTCGCCGTAGTGAGTTCCGCCTTTGATTCCGCCGCCGGCCATCCACATCAAGAATCCGTTTGGATTGTGGTCTCTGCCACTACCACGTTGCGAAATCGGCATCCGACCAAACTCGCCGCCCCAAACGACAAGCGTACTATCGAGCAGTCCACGTTGCTTCAGATCGCCGAGCAACGCCGCAATCGGTTGGTCGGTGGCACGGCAGTTGTCACTATGGTTCTTTTCCAAGCCGCCGTGCGCATCCCATTCGCCGTCGCTGTAAACCTGAACGAATCGGACGCCGCGTTCGACCAATCGGCGAGCCAGTAAACATTTGCGTCCGAAACCTTTGGTCGATTCGTGATTCAATCCGTATTGGTCCAACGTGGTGGGCGTTTCTTGCGTGAGGTCGACTGCCTCCTTTGCTTCTGACTGCATTTGAAATGCCAACTCGTAGCTGCGAATTCGTGCCGACAAATCAGACTCATCAGGATGTTGGCGCAGATGTGCCCGATTGAGCGATGCGACAAAATCAAGCGTTCGGCGCTGTTGTGGTGCGGAAACATCGCTAGGGCGATCGAGGTTCAGCAGCGGGCTGCCCGAGGTGCGAAACGATGTCCCTTGAAATGCTGCAGGAAGGAATCCGTTCGACCAATTCATCGGCCCACCTTTGGACCCATTGTCATTCTGCATCACGACGAAACCAGGCAAATTGCTGTTCGTACTGCCCAAGCCATAGTTGATCCACGCCCCCGCGCTAGGAAAACCAGATCGCGGGATCCCGGTGTTCATCTGAAACATCGCGGGGGCATGATTTGGAGTTTCGCAATGCACGGATTTGATAAGTGCAAGGTCATCGACATGGCGAGAAATGTTGGGAAGGTGTTCACACACCCAGGTTCCGCTGTTGCCGAACTGTTTAAACGAGAACGGGGATCGCATTAGCGGACCTGGATTGCCGAAAAAGACATCGATTGACTCGCGCGGTTGCTTTCCATGACCACGATCTAATTCCGGTTTGGGATCGAATGTATCCATCGCGCTGGGGCCACCTTCCATGAATAGCCAGATGATGGACTTTGCTTTGGGCGCGAAATGGGGATCTTGAGAGTCGATTACACCATCGGCTTGCAATAGATCGGCCAATGCCAACGTGCCGAGGCCACAGCCGGCGGCGGCGAGCAACTCACGTCGATCGAACAGTGGCTGCATCGATGTTCTTTCTGTTTCAGATCTATTCGACGTAAACAAATTCGTTGCACATGATTAGCGCGTGGCAAAGGTCGGCCAGAGGGTCGTCACCTTCGCTTTGGCTGAGTAATTCGATGGCTAATTCCGTTTCGATTTCGGTCGGCGGACGGCCCAGGCTGCGGCGAAAGGCTGAAGCCACTTGCGCTCGTGTATCGTTGACAGAATGCGAGCGAATAGATGCAGCGAAACCGCGTGCTGCACCACGAATGGACGGATTGTTCAGCAATGTTAATGCTTGCACGGGCACTGTTGTTGGTACGCGCCGTCCGCAGCTTGCCGTCGGGTCGGGAGCGTCGAACGCTTCCATCATCGGAAAACGAATTGATCGCTTGACGAAAATGTACAGGCTACGCCGCCAGTGCTCGGCGCCTTCCTCGATGTCCGTCGGCCATTTATCGCGCGATCGTGTGGCCATGGCAGAGACTGGAATGTAAGGACGAATCGCTGAGCCATAAAGTTCGCGGTTCAACCTTCCTGACGCTGCCAGGATCGCGTCACGGACTGCTTCAGAATCCAATCGTTTGGATTTCCGGTACGAAAGCCAGCGGTTCGTGGGGTCGGCGTCGGCTGAACCAACGCGTTGACTCGACTGTCGGTACGTGTTGCTGCCTAGTATCAACCGATGTATTGGTTTCAGCTTCCAATCGTTCCGAATCAATTCGGCAGACAACCATTCCAACAATTCCGGATGCGAAGGTTGGCCGCCTTGGACACCAAAATCGTTAGGTGTGTCGACAATTCCGGTGCTGAAGTAGTGATGCCAAATTCTGTTAACAATGACACGCGCCACAAGTGGACCGGCACCGTGGTCAACGTCGGTCAACCACAACGCAAGAGCAGACCGATTTCCCGTACTTTTCGATCCGTCAATCCGATTAAGGGCCATCGAATGATAGTCATTGAACGATCGCCCTCGTGAGAGAACCGAAAGGAATCCGGGCGGCGTCAAGTCCATAGGCAAACCGACGTCCCCACGTTTTAACAAACGTACTTCAGAAGGTTTGTTACTGAGTTCAGTGACCAGCAAGGCCGGTTGCAGCTTCCAGTCAGCCGTCTCACTTTTGGACTTCGCAGTCGTTTCTAGCTGATTGAGCCGTTTGCGTCCTTGGTCAGGTAACCATGCTCGCCACTGTTTATCGTTGAACGCAATATCCTCGCCAAACTTTTCGAATGCCCTTTTTGACTCTGCAGGATTTCCCGGCCCTGCAGCCAACCATTTGGCTTCGTCTTCGGTGCAATCCAATCCCGCGATCTTCTCGAGCAGCAATTTGCGTTTCGACTGTTTCTGCCAAAGATCCAATTCGCGTCTCGCTCGGATCAGCGACGAGTCCTGTCGTTGTGACGACGCAAAGGTGGCAATCATTCGGTAATAATCACGTGTGGGGATCGCATCGAACTTGTGATCGTGACAGCGCGCGCACCCTAGTGTCAGACCCAAAAACGCCTGCGAGGTCGTCGAAACAATATCATCGAGTTCGTCGTACCGAATTCCCAATATCACTTCTGCCGGTGCAGTTGCAGCGCATCGATTTAGAGGACCGGCGGCAAGGAATCCAGTTGCAGCAACCGCCGATGGAATCTCAGGCTGCAGCTCATCACCTGCGATTTGCCAACGAACAAACTTATCAAAAGGTAAGTCTTCGTTGAACGCGCGGATCACAAAGTCGCGATACTGGTACGCGTGAGGGCGATCCAAATCGTTTTCGTACCCGTTGCTGTCGGCGTACCGAGCGACGTCGAGCCAATGACGCGCCCACCGTTCACCAAAGTGCTTGCTCGACAAGAGCGACTCGACCAACGTATCCGCGTCAAAGTTCTCAGGCGATTCACTCGTGATCACGCGTTCCTCATTCGGGGGAAGGCCGATCACGTCGAAGTGCATTCGACGCCCGAGTGTTAGTGACGATGCTCGGGGACTCGGCTGCAGACCATTGGATCGCATGCAATCCAATATGAAGGCATCAATGGGATTCCGAATCCAATCGGAATCGATTCGTGGTGGTGTGACATCCCGAATAGGAAGGAATGACCAAAATTGAAGGTCTTCGTCGGTGACCGTCAACTCCGAGTGATCATCGGTTGAGGGGTCGCCAGAATCGGGCCACATGGCGTTCGACGCAATCCACTCGATCAATACTTTAGTGTCTGTTTGTGATAGCCGAGGACCATCTGGCGGCATCCATTCGCTGTCGTCGTTCGAATCAATTCGCCGAAGCAGTTCGCTTTCTTCCGGTCTGCCAGGCACAATGGGAATACTGCCCGAGTCGGCCTCGGAAAACGCACTTTCGCGATCATCGAGACGGAATCCACCTCGTTGCTTCTGCGCACCATGGCATTTCGCGCAATGCTTAATGAAAATGGGTTGCACGTCCCGAGTGAAATCCAGAATGGGTGATCGTTCGTCGGCAGATGTCGTCGGTGTGAAGATGACAAACACGACAATCAACAAAGTCGATGTCGAAATTGTCGATTCAATCAGATGTCTTGTCGGCAATCCAATCATTCCTCAATTCTAGCTGCAAAGCAGACGATATGCGATATTTCGTATTCGCTATAAAAGAAACAAAATTGCGTATTCTTGTTGCGGTAGCTGCATTCGTTGCAATATCAGGATTCGAAACGCACAGCCAACGAGCTAAAGCTGCTGATCGCCCCAATATTGTCGTCATAATGGCGGATGACATGGGTTACAGCGATATAGGTTGCTTCGGCTCGGAAATCGAAACGCCCAACATTGATGCACTTGCTTCGTCCGGAGTCCTTCTGACACAGTTTTATAACGCTGGCAAGTGCTGCCCGACGCGCGCGTCACTATTGACTGGACTCTATTCCCATCAAGCGGGGATCGGTTGGATGATTTCGGCAGACCTCGGGAAACCGGGATACCAAGGGGACTTGGGCCGGAATTGTGTGACCATCGCAGAAGTGCTAGCCGCAACAGGGTATCGTTGCTACCAGAGCGGCAAGTGGCATGTTACGCCCTGGGACTACCAGCAAGATAGCGGCCCGAAACACAATTGGCCTTTGAAACGAGGGTTCCATCATTGTTTTTCAACCATTAACGGCAGCGGAAACTACTTCAATTTTGGCTCTCTTGTCCGTGACAACAAAAGGATTCGCCCCGAGCCCGGCGCATATTACACCGATTCAATAAGCAACGAAGCGGCCGCGTATGTTCGGAATCACTCTGCGAACTCAGCCGAACCGTTCTTTTTATATGTAGCTTACACCGCACCACACTTCCCTCTACATGCCAAACCTGAGGATATTGGGAAGTACATTGGCAAGTATCTCGATGGTTGGCAAATTGTTCGCCGTCAGCGTTTTGCGAAGATGCGTGATTTGGGAATCCTCGAGGCGAACTGGGAATTGTCCGCAGACGACTCGATCGATTGGTCACTACTGTCTGACGAACAGAAGGCACTTTGGGACAAGCGGATGGCAGTGTATGCCGCCCAAATCGACTGCATGGATCAAGGAATCGGTCGCATTATCAAAGCGTTGGAAGATACAGGTCAACGTGAAAACACACTTGTGATGTTTTTGTCTGACAACGGCGGATGCGCTGAATTCAAAAGCCGTTCCGATCAGTCTCTCGAGGCACTCGGCACAAGCAGCTCGTATGAGTCGTACCGTCGCGAGTGGGCCAACGTTAGCAACACACCCTTTCGATTGTACAAACGGTATGCGCACGAAGGCGGTGTATCCACGCCGTTTATCGCAAGCTGGCCCAACGGGCTTAGGTCATACGAGAAGCCAATTCCGACGCCGTGTCACATTATCGATATTATGCCCACATGTTGCGATGTCGCGAGAACGGACTACCCGCGCGAATTCTCAGGCCATGTCATCCCACCATTCGAAGGTACCAGCCTGCTGCCGATACTGACCGGAAACAGAGCGACACGGCCCGGTCCATTATTCTGGGAATATGAATGCAACCGAGCAATTCGAGACGGTAAGTGGAAGTTGGTCTCACGTGGTCTGCTCGAAAAATGGGAACTATACGATATTGAATTCGATCGCACAGAAACCCAGGACCTTGCGTCCATGAATCCAAAAATCGTGGAAACACTATCAATAAAATGGACCGAATGGGCCAGTCGCTGCCACGTACTCCCTCTCGATGGAAGAACTAAGGAAGAACGGCTGAATTCGGCTATTGAACGCGCCTGGGAGAATTAGCGTTCGGCGGTCGGGGCGAGTCAATCGAATGCCGTTCAGTTTTCGGGACTGTGCCTCGGTCGATTGATTATGCAACCGGGTAGTAATGTTTGAAGTTTTTCGCTTCCAGCAATTGCTATGAATGTCCGGTAGAGAACTATCGCAAACAGAGAATGCATACCGTTGAGATGGGCCAGTCCTTGGTTCGCGATTGATGTGTTTGCCAATTCCACTCTTCCAAGATTCGGCAACGGGGCGCCGAGTTTCGGCACGCTATCGTCGCGAATCTGACCCTGGAATCGCGTAATAGGCGTCCCGTGGTTGAAGAGGCCGAGATAGTCGCTTTAGTATGGCTGTACCAACGAGTCATGGGGCCAGAGGCCGAATCGGCCCAAATGTCCGCCGCGCAATCAGCCTCCCCTAAAATGAAACTCTTGAAATTGCGATCTGGAGAGTTCGCGATGCGAAATGTCATTCATGCCAACACAATTATCGCCAGCCTCTTGCTGCCGGGCATTGTCACATCGACACATGCCGCCGAGACGTGGAACCGATTCGAAGTCAAACCGTTGTCAGACGCTGAAACCAACGAATACGCCGAAACAACGCCGGATCCTATGTCCGAAAGTCCGCTATGGTTGACGTATCGAGGCGCGGAAGGACCGGGCAGGGGCAAACATATCGTCTTCATTGCTGCTGATCAGGAATACCGCAGCGAGCAATCGATGCCGATGCTGGCAAAGATTCTGGCGCATCGCCACGGATTTGACTGCACGGTGTTGTTTTCGCTCAATGAACAAAACGAGGTCGACCCGACACAAAAGATCCGTTGGCAAGACAAAAGCGTGATGCACAACATCCCCGGTTTAGAACATTTGCAGAAAGCGGACATCCTTGTTCTGTTCAGCCGGTTGATCACGCTGCCAGACGAGCAGATCGAACATATCATCAACTATCTTGATTCGGGGAAGCCGGTTATCGGTATCCGCACTGCGAATCACGGCTTTCTCCAGAACTTCCCGTACACGAAAAATGGCAAGAAAGTTCGATTCGGTGACGATGTGCTGGGGGGATCGTTTCGCGGACATCACGGCAATTGGCACGCTGATTCGACAAGAGGCATCATTGTGGAGGAAATGAGTGACCACCCGATCCTGACTGCGGTGGAAGACATCTGGGGGCCGTCCGATGTCTATCGGACGTATCCGGAAGGCGGTCGTTTACCGGAGGGCTGTCAGGCCTTGGTCTACGGACAACCGCTTTTGGGCCGACAACCCGATGATGGAGTGAACACAAAGAAAGAACCGTTACCAGTCGCCTGGACGAAAACATGGACTGGCAACTCGGGAAAGACGGCACGCGTGTTTCACGTCACGATGGGCAGCGCGAAAGATTACGAAAGCGCCGGCCTACGCCGCATGACAATCAATGCAGCCTATTGGTGCCTGGGAATGGAAGAGCAAATAAGGGCCGACAGCAGTGTGGAGTATGTCGGCAGCTACGAACCATTGCCGAGTGGATTCAACTACGAAAAGCTGGGCGTTGTTCCTAAGAAGCCCGCGGCCTATCGGTGATAGGTTTTCAACTATAGGGCAAAGTGAATGAATCATACGCGGATTGTAATCATCGCTGGCACAGCGATGATCTTGTTTGGCAGTAGTGCCGAAGCGCAAACGCTGTCGGCTGAATTGAAAGCCGAAGGGGCAGCCGCATTAGCAAAAGCCGCGGTGGAGCAAGGGAGCGCTGTACGGGGAGCGATTCTGTTCCCGCAACAAAAGCCGGGATGTGCCAATTGCCACTCGCCCGGTGCCGAAAATCTATTGGGACCCGACCTGACCAAATTGGGAGAGGAGACAACGAACGTCGATCTGGTTGAGGCGCTGTTGGAACCTTCCAAGAAAATTCGGAACGGATACGAATCGAGCACGGTCACAACAGTTACGGGGAAAGTCTATTCCGGCCGAATCGTTAGCCGCACAGCCGACCAATTAGTGCTGCGGGATTCCTCTCCAGACCGGCGGCTGATTGTTCTTCATCCGAGTGATATCGACCAAATCGCAGCCAATCCGAAATCAACAATGCCGGACGGTTTGGTCGATCAGTTGGCAGACCGCCAACAGTTTTTGGACATCGTGAAATACACGATGGAGATTAAGACTTCTGGTTCAAGCGCTCGGGCGCAAGCTGTGCCACGATCGTCTGGCGGTGGCAAGATCAGCAAATATCTGCAGGGACTTGTGTTGATGGACGACTTTCAATGCCGGGTATGTCATCGCGTTGAAACGGCCGCAAGCCTCGTCCCGCCCAAGCAAGCTCCAGAACTGGCGTGGTCCGCCGGGCGGATCAATCCCAACTACATGGAACGATTTATCGCTGACCCGTTGCACGTCAAGCCGGGAACAACGATGCCCGATGTCATGGGAACTCGCTCCGCCGATGAGCGTCAAGCAGCCGCCAAGGAAATTACACACTTTCTTGTTTCGCTGGGCGAGTCGCCGTTTCAACAACAGCGACTCGATCAGAAAGCCGCCGAACGCGGCACCGAATTGTTTCACACGGTCGGATGTGTTGCCTGCCACTCTCCGAGGAATGAGGATGGTGTCGAACTGTTGTCAGAAGATTCGGTCGCGTTGGGCAAAGTCGATCAGAAGTACAACCTCGACGGTCTGGTGGCCTTTCTTGAAGACCCGCATGTCGCACGTCCATCAGGTCGTATGCCAAACATGCAACTAACGCATTGGGAAGCCATCGATATCGCCCACTACTTGCTCCAGAGATCGGACAGTTCCAGAGCAACTGAGAAACCGTTTAAATGGAGTCGTGAACTTGCTGAAAAAGGTCGGTTACGATTCGGCCAGTTGGGGTGCAATCGATGTCATCTCAAGGACCAGTTTCGATCCGAAGAACTCGCAGTGCCCCTGACATCCTCAAACACTCAACCAGGGTGCCTTTCCGAAGAAATCGGTAATTGGCCGCGATTCGACTTAAGTGGAGAACAGCGCGACACCATTCGGGCCGCGATGACGCATGGGCCAACGGAATTGACCAACGAGCAGCAAATCGGCCTGACGATGACCTCGTTGAGGTGTGTTGTCTGCCATCAGCGAGACGCATTGGGAGGTGTCGCTCCAGAGCGTGACGAGTACTTCCACACAACCAATCCAAATCTCGGACCGCAGGGTCGCATCCCGCCGCTTCTTTCGGACGTCGGTGCCAAGTTGAAACCGAAGTGGATGCGGCAAGTGCTGGTCACCGGTCGCACGATACGTCCGTACCTGAAGACTCGCATGCCGCAATACGGCGCGGACAACGTCGCGCACCTGGTCGACCTGTTTCAAGAGGTCGACAAACTTCCGGCAGTCGAGATTGGGGACATCATCGACGTTAAGGAGACGAGAAACATTGGGCACGAAATGGCCGGCACGAGTGGATTGAATTGCATCGCTTGTCACACATTTCAGCAGAAACGCGCAGCGACAATGCCGGCTGTTGACCTGACTGAAATGTCCGAGCGACTTCACTCCGACTGGTTTTACCACTACATGCGAAATCCCCAGCGCTTCAACCCGAATACGATTATGCCTTCGTTTTGGCCGGGTGGACGAGCGATTCGCAAAGACATTCTTGATGGAGATGTCGATCGACAAATGCAGGCGCTTTGGTGGTACCTGCAAGATGGTCGCCAGGCGCGGACCCCGCGCGGACTGATTCGAGAACGCATCGAATTGCTGGCGGGTGACGAAGCAGTGATGCTGCGCCGTAGCTACAGCGGGATCGGCAAGCGAGGAATTGGCGTCGGTTACCCGAACCAAGTCAATCTCGCCTTCGATGCCGAGCAGATGCGGCTGGCCATGATTTGGACGGGAAAGTTTGCCGATCCAGGCAGTGTTTGGGGCGGCCAAGGTTCGGGCAATGTCCGTCCGCTCGGCAGTAACCTGATTCCGTTTGATAGTGGTCCGGAACTAGACGATGCGACTGCGCCGTGGAATCCGGAAGAAGGACGACCGCCGAAACATCAATTTCGCGGCTATTTTCTCGATGAAGCCCAACGACCGACGTTTATGTATCGCTTCGACAACATCGAGGTTGAAGACTATTCGATCGACTCCAAAGACGAGACATCGGGGGACGTCGGAATCCGTCGAACATTATCCTTCAGGTCCCAGCAACAGCGAAACGATACAGCCTTTCGCGTTGCGTCCGGCGAAGCGATTGTCACCGAAGATAACAGAACTTTCCTGGTTGACGACACGTTGCGCATTCGGATTGCCGGCGATCACAAAGCTCAAGTCGTTGGCAGCCCGACCGGTCAGCAGCTTCGTGTCCCATTGAATGTCGGCCCGAAAAAGTCGAGCCTGGTCCTGGAATATTCTTGGTATACGCATTGATACTTTCGAGACGCCACTTGCAGGAGATGTTGATGCCAAATCATTTGGCGCTATTGATCGTTCTGATGGCTTCTGTACCGCTCCAGGCACAGAAGTTGGGAGAATACTGGGACACAGCGGAACAGGAAGCCAAGTACTACAGAATTGTCGAAGTGCCGATTCCCAAAGGCATGGCCTTGGAAGCGGGGAGCTTCGAACTGTTGCCTGATAACCGCCTGGCGATAGGAACTCGACGGGGCGACATCTATCTCGTTAGCGGTGTGTTCGACGAAAACCCGCAACCACAATTCGAGCGATACGCCAGCGGGCTCGACGAATTGTTTGGACTGTCCTACAAGGATGGCCACTTCTATGTGACCCAACAAACCGAAGTCACACGCATTACCGATACTGACCGAGATGGTCGCGCGGACCGGTTCGAAACGCTGAGCGACGTTTGGGGGTTTGGCAACTACCACGAGTTTGCCTTCGGATCGAAGCTCGACAGCGAAGACAACATTTGGGTGGCGTTATGTCTCTCCAAGTCGTATCACTCCGATCTTCCGTTTCGGGGTTGGTGCATGAAGGTTACGCCGGACGGAAAAACGATTCCCATCTGCAGCGGTATTCGCAGCCCCTGTGGCATTGGGCCCAATGAACACGGAGTCATGTTCTACGCCGAAAGCCAAGGGCCATGGAACGGTTCGTGCTCGCTGAAGGTTCTCGAGCCCGGCGGATTTATGGGGCACCCGGTTAGCTTCAAGTGGTACGATTTGGCCGAGAACATGGGGCCTAAACCGGTTGAACCCAATACCCGGTCTCGATTGTTGACCGAGCGCAACCGCGTCAAAGAACTAGTGCCCTATGCTGTCGTATTCCCTTACATCAAAATGGGGCGTTCGATTTCTGGCTTTATGGTTGATCGCACGGAAGGGAAATTTGGACCATTTGAAAACCAAATATTCATCGGCGATTTCAGCCTGAGTGTTGTCATGCGTGCCACAACAGAAAAGGTGAATGGCATTTGGCAGGGTGCGTGCTACCCGTTCCGCGAAGGGCTGGCCACCGGTCTGCTTGCCTGCCAATTCACACCGCAGGGCAACTTGATCGTGGGCGGCACCAATCGTGGATGGCCGGTTCGCGGACCAAGGGAATTTGCAATTCAGCGTCTCGATTGGACGGGCATCACACCGTTTGAAATCAAGCAAATCAATGCCCGACCCGATGGATTCCTCGTCACATTTACCAAGCCGGTAAATCGCGATATTGCTTCGCAACCCGAATCGTACGCTCTGAAAACTTACACCCACATTTACCAGCAGGGTTACGGCAGCCCGGAAGTGGACCACACGACGCCGCGCGTCGTCCGGTCGGTCGTTTCCGACGATGGACTCCGAGCGCACTTGCAGATCGATGGATTAGTACAAGGCCACGTCCACGAATTTGATTTCAGTCGCATTCGCTCGGCGGAAGGAAACGAACTGGTCCACGTGAACGCTTACTATACCTTGAACGAGATTCCAGCTGACTAGCGGTCTTTATGAATTGGAGATCTATCACCGTGCGCCCCTTATCCATCGCCGCAGCATTTTGTCTTCTATTGCCATTCTCAACACAGGCCGCCGATCAACCGAATATCGTCTTCATCCTGGCTGACGATTTGGGGTATGGCGACGTCAGTTGCTACAACCCGGAATCGCGCATCCCCACGCCGAACCTGAATCGGCTCGCTGAGCAAGGGATGCGTTTTACCGATGCGCATAGCCCTTGTACGGTTTGCACGCCGACGCGATACAGCTTGATGACGGGGCAAATGGCGTTTCGCGTGCCTCGCGGAGGGTCTGTTTTCACGGGAGCCGGCGGACCTTCACTGATCGCTGCCGATCGACTGACGCTGCCTCAAATGCTTCGCAATGCGGGCTACACAACCGCTTGCTTTGGGAAGTGGCACGTGGGGATGACATTCTACGATGAGGAGGGCCAACCGATTCACCAAGGCGGACTCGAAGCCGTACAGCGAATCGATTACTCGCGATCGATCGAGGGGGGACCGATTGACTGCGGGTTCGATCAATTCTTTGGGACGGCCTGCTGCCCGACCACTGATTGGCTGTATGCATTCATTGACGGAAAGACGATTCCTGTCCAGCCGACGGGAAAACTCGACAAGGGCCCGCTGCCGAAGCACCCGTATGCGAACGACAACCGACCGGGAATGGTGGCGCCCGATTTCGATTTGGAAGAAGTCGACATCACGTTTCTCAAAAAGAGTCAGGCATTTTTAGAGAACCACGTGAAAAACGCGCCGGACAAACCATTCTTCCTATATCACTGTACGCAAGCGGTTCACCTCCCTTCATTTCCCGGCCGGGAGTTCAAAGGCAAGACCGACTCGGGGCCGCACGGCGACTTCATTTTCGAGCTCGATTACGTCGTCGGTGAGTTGATGAAATCGTTGGACCAATTGGGCATTGCAGACAACACGATTGTCATGTTCTCCAGCGACAATGGTCCCGAAGTCCCCACGGTGTACTACATGCGCGAAGATCACCAGCACGACGGCGCGCGGCCGTGGCGCGGAGTCAAGCGGGACAATTGGGAGGGGGGGCACCGCGTGCCGTTTATTGTCCGCTGGCCGGGTCAAGTGCAGGCCGGATCGACGTCGGGGCAAATCACGTCATTAACCGATGTGATGGCCACGATCGCTGCCGTCGTCGATGTGAAACTCCCCGACAACGCGGCTGAAGATAGCGCGAACATGCTATCCGTTTTGCTTGGGCAAGATTCCCAGCCGATCCGCAATTACGTCTTGCAGCAGGGATTTGGCGGAAGTCGGTACATTGCCATTCGTCGCGGCCAATGGAAATATCTCGCTCACAAAGGCTCGGGGGGAAACCGATACGAATCCCACCGCTTGTTGCAAAAATATCGCCTGCCGGACACTGCACCCGATGCGCCTGCTCAACTTTACGACTTGGAGGCAGACCCCGGCGAGACGAAGAACCTCTATTTCGATCGGCCCGAAATCGTCGAGGAAATGAAAGCGCTTCTTCAGGAATCCATCGATACCGGGCGTAGCGTTCCACACCGCACCTAATGAAACAGGTCGTGCCGAACAATCAGCGAGCGACCAAGGACAATGAACGTGTTCCACGCCAAACGAACTACGATTGCTCGACTGACTGTGCTGCCATTGTTGTTTACGTCACCGATGTTTGCCCGGGC
Source organism: Planctomycetaceae bacterium (assembly GCA_028284485.1). Lineage (GTDB taxonomy): Bacteria > Planctomycetota > Planctomycetia > Planctomycetales > Planctomycetaceae > JANQRQ01. The sequence continues at coordinate 14,433 of JANQRQ010000337.1, forward strand.
CTCCGAGGTCGCGCCAACCACGAATCGGCCCAACGTAATCGTTATCATGGCGGATGACTTGGGCTATGGTGACACAAGCGTGTACGACGGTTGGGTTAAAACACCTCACTTGGAACGCTTGGCTGCCGATGGACTGACATTTACCGACTTTCATGTGAACAGCTCGGTTTGCAGTCCGACCCGCGCCGGTTTTCTAACCGGGCGCTACCAGCAACGCGTCGGCATTGTGGACGTCGTTGCACGCCACCTCGATACTCCCGGCCTCGAGCCAAGCGAACTAACGATTTCGCGGCTCATGAAGCAAAGCGGTTATCGAACGGCGCTTTTCGGAAAATGGCACCTCGGAAGAGAGGCAAAGTTCAATCCGACTCATCATGGCTTTGAAGAATTCCGTGGTTACCTCGATGGTGCGATCGACTACCACAGCCACAAGAATAGTTGGCTGAACGGCGTCGAAAAGGAGGACCAACCGGGCTACACGACGCATCTGATTACCCAAAACGCTGTGCACTACATCGAACAAAATACTGAGCAACCATTCTTCATGTTTGTCGCGCATGAGGCGGTTCACCTGCCGTTTCAAACGCCCGAAGACACACCGGAAAACCGCAAGCCAGTCCCCAAATCGGAACAATGGAGCCGCGAACGGATTCGCCCGAAGTACAAAATCATGCTGGAGGAGATGGATCGGGGAATCGGCGAGATTCTCGATACGGTCGAGCGAACCGGCATGGCCGATCGCACCTTCATCTTCTTTCTGTCGGACAACGGCGCGATCGGTGCCGGCTCGAACAAACCATTTCGAGGCGGAAAATTCAGCCACTACGAAGGTGGGCACCGCGTGCCTGCGATTGCGTGGTGGCCCGGCAGAATCGAGCCAGGCTCTAAAACCGATTCTCTGGTCGTGGGAATGGACTTGTTGCCGACGCTGGCGGAACTGGCAGGTATTGAGATCCCGCCGGAACGACACCTTGATGGAATGAGTATCTGCAATCTGTTATTCAACGGCGAGCAGTTACCGAAACGCCGGATCTTTTTTGGCTATGAGCCTAAGCTCGGCACGGCCATGCGGGACGGGCACTGGAAGATGATCGTCAAAGAGGACAACGTCGAGCTATACGATCTCAGCGTGGACATCACCGAGCAGAACAACATCGTCGATCAATTTCCCCAGCGTGCGCAAGCCATGCGGCAGGCAATCGAGGACTGGAAACAGGACGTGGCCTGGAGTCCACCGCAACCGGCGCCGTAAACAACTGCGCACACTTGTTAGCGATCGGACACGATGAATCGCCGCTGCATCACATCATCGTAGTCTGGCCGTTTTCTTTGCCGTTCTTTGTCGTGGACTTCACTCCAGTAGAACTTATTCATCGCCTGAAGCACATCGCGACGACTGACAATACCGAGCAACACTCCATCATCGACGACCGGTAAATGTCGGTGATCGTGGTTCACGAAGATGGAAGCCAGCGTATACAGTTCCGATTCCGGCCGGACGCAAATTGGGTGCTTTCGCATGATCGTGGCGGCGGTCTGCGGAGGGGCCGGCGACCCGTAAAACGACTCGTTAGTGAGATATTCCAGGCAGTCGCGTTCGGAAATGAATCCCACCAGAATTTCGCGGCCATCCTGCTGTTGGACGACCGGCACGTTCGAGATGCCGTGCTTTTCCAATATCGCAATGATGTCAGCAAGTGGCATATCAGGTGGAACGGTTTGGACACCATGCGTCATGAAGTCGCTTGCCCGAGGAGTTTCATGGGAGTCTGTCATGCTCGATTCCCTGATGAGTCGATTGAGGCCGGTGGCGTTTCTGTCTGCTTACTACGTCATCATATCGGACAGCATGACACTACGGCAATCTGATGAATTTTGGGCAATCGGTTTCGGGGTGGAAGGGTCAGGAACCAGGGAGTCTTTTCACGGCGCCTCAGTTCCGGCAATTCTTGTCTCGGCCTACGACTTCTTTTTGGATTCGTTCAATTGCGCGTTGACGAAGCGCTCGAAAGTTTCGAAGCAGTCATCGGTTGTGTCGGGATCGCGCCATAGCCAGATAACGGTTTTCTCAGCGTGCCAAAATCGGCTCCGCTCCGGCTCCTTCTTGTATTTTTTGATCAACGCCTCGTGCGCTTTTTTGGCGGCTTCGGAAGTCTTGAACGCCCAGCCGGTAATCCCCAGTTCGTTCTTCTCCCGGTACACGCCGAAGTAGGTTGCTTCGATTGCCTTCGCGTCCATCAATTTGTCGAGGCCGCCGTCTCCCAACAGAAAGAACTTGGGATTCACAGTGATCGCCCGATTCTTTAATCCTTTGAGGCTCTCGATGTCTTCGGGAACTTCCTCGGGCCGGCAATCCATCGGCAGCTGTTTCTCCGGCAAAGTGAGCCCGGCCAACAGTGGATACTTGCGCGCGAGTCTCTCTTGTTCGGTGGGTTCTTGCGCGGCCGCAGAATTGTTTCCTGCAAACAACAAGACGACCACAACTGCGATTGCGAGTTTCAAATTGATTCGCTTCATGATTTCGTATCCCTCACACATGAGAAACCGGGGTTTCCCTCGCTGCGCTCAGTCCAACCCCGGCCACACTGCCGCAAGATTCACATTCGGGGCGGCGTAGTTGCAAAAGCGATGCCAGGACAGGTCCTGTCCCGCACTTCAATCAAGGCTACCCAATAGGTGTTTGGTGGCGAACCAACCAGATGTTAACAAGTGACCGCTTCGAATCCTAAACTTTTCACCAAGGGCGAACGTGGACCGTCCTTGGTTACGCGCACTGTTTGCCGTATTATGGAATCGATCTGCGAATCATCTCCAACATACAACGCGAGTCGCTAAATGCATTCATTTCGACGCTTCTTCATCGTTTTCTCGACGATCGCCGTTTGTTTGATCAGCGGTTCATTGGCGGGAGCACAGGACAAGCCGAGTTCGCCCAACATTATTCTCATACTGACGGACGACCAGGGTTGGACCAGTGTTTCTTACCGGTCCGACCCCGCATTGCCGGAATCGGTCAGCGACTACATCGAGACGCCGCGATTGGCTCAGGCCGCCCGGCAAGGAATGCGGTTTACCGATGGCTACTCCCCCGCCGCGCAGTGCTCACCGACGCGGCATGCGATATTGTTCGGTCAAAACTGCGCGCGCCATATTTACAGCAAGGACCTGGAATGGATCGACAAGGCCCCGAATTGGCTGACGATTCCCAAAGCGCTCAAGCAGGCGAATGCGAATTATCGGGCCGCCCACTTCGGAAAATGGCATGTGGCTGCCACTCCCGAAGAAATGGGATTCGACTACAGCGACGGAGCAACGAGTAACGCCGGCGGCGATACGCAAAACGGAGTCTATCGCGAGACGGACGGCGTCGGGGCGAAACTCAAAGAATACAACACCAAACACGACGTCGAACTACCGAATCTCAATGGCAGCTTTTCCAAGCTGCCCGTCTATTATCCCGACGAAGATCCCAAGGGTGCCCTCAGCATGGCCCGCCGCGCCAAAGCGTTCATGCGCGAAAACGTCGACGCCGGCAAGCCGTTCTTTGCCTACGTCGCACACTTCGCCACCCATTTGGATCTCGTCTCCGACCAGGAAACCTACGAGTATTTCAACAACAAACCGCGCGGCAAGAAACACGACAACCCGGCTTATGCAGCCATGACCAAAGATCTGGATCTGGCAATTGGGATGACCCTCGATCATGTGCAAGAGCTGGGCATTCAGGACAACACCTACATCTTTATCATGGCCGACAACGGCGGCGTTCAACATTTCGAACAATCTGCCAGTCTCGATCCGAACAACGACATCATCGAAACGCACGTCACATCGATTAAGTGGCGTAATCTGCCGCTGCGCCACGGCAAACATGAATACTACGAAGGTGGGATTCGCGTGCCGTTTCTGGTCTTAGGTCCCGACATCGAGCCGAACTCGGTCAGCCGCGTTCCGGTGACCGGCCTCGATTTGTTGCCGACTTTTGCGGAGTTGGCCGGGCATCGCGATCGCTTGCCCGAAAACATCGATGGTGGCAGCATGGCCGGCGTATTGCGGAATGGCGGGCAAGGCGAAGTGCAGCGCAGTCGGGACGCGCTATTCTTCCACCAGGGTGCCAAGCGTGTTCCCATCAGCGCGATTCGATGGGGCAATTACAAATTGATCAAGCATTGGGTGGCCGAAACTCCAGACGGGAAAGCTCCTCGAAAATACGCCGGCGACAAATTGATCGAAGTATACGATTTGAGCCAGGACCTGGGAGAGAGTCGGGACCTTTCGACGGAGAGGCCCGATCTGACTCGAAAACTGCATAACGAATTGACGGCCTTTCTGGAAGAGACCAACGCCGAGACGGAATTTACGGACCGCTGGGATGCCTTCCGCATTATGAAGCAGCAGCACGATATGAAAGCGGATGTGTTCGTCCCATTGGAATACCGCTCGCCCCTCTCAGGTCGGTAGCCGGTTCTGAAAAATTGTTCACCGTCGACAGCATCCCAATCGAATCGCAGAGAAACTGCAGGCGTGCACGCAGACTTTGACGGCATCAGACAAGCGCGTTGAACCGCATGATTTGCCCGATTCACTGGAAAATCGGCTGCGCACATTCGCAAATTCGCGAATCGAGGCGTACACAAAGATGTGCCAGGAAAACCGACTTTCGATCGAGACAGTAAGTCTCGCCTAATTCGTAGCTGGCCAAAACCCATTCGGCAGAATCGCCTCAGCCCGACATTTCTTGGCGGCTGTGGGTCCCGCCGGATGAAGACTGGGTTATAATGATTCGCAGGTAGAAAATCCGGTTTGCTGCATGTGCTGAGAATTTCGGGTTTCGGCACGCGGGTGAATCGACGGCCGACCAGATGGGGAGATAAAACGTGAGTTCAACAGCCGGCGCCGCTTCCGAAACGCCGCGACAGAACTGGGTGGTCGGGGTCTGGAGCGACATGCTGTTCATTGTCGCGGCACCGTTGTTCGCACTCGTGTGGACGTTGGGAACCATGCTCGCCCTGGGACCGGAACGCGGCACGACCGTCGTGCTGGCGACTTTCGGGGTCTTTAACGTTGCTCATCACTTCCCAACGTTTATTCGCATCTACGGCGATAAAGACTTAATCAAGCGATTCCGCTGGAGCCTGCTTTTGGGGCCGATCTTTCCATTCGGATTCGCCATGCTCGTGTGCGCTATGATCATTCGCAGTGGAGCCTCCGTCTATGAAATGCTGTTCTTATTCATGATCCTCACGTTGTGGGATCCCTGGCATTTCATCATGCAGCATTACGGTTTCATGCGGATTTACGATCGCCACAATGCTGCGCCACGCAAGTTGGCCTCGCGGATGGATCTCTTGCTGTGTGCCACTTGGTTCGCCTTCATGATGACAGCGACGGCCGAGTGGCTGCCGACGATTTTGTACGAACTACACGCCAAGCATGGTGTCGATTTGTTGTTGTGGTTCAATGCCGGCACGAAGCAGTTTCTGGAACGGCTAGCGCTGGTAATCGCGATTGTTTCGACCATCGCCTACGTTTGGTATTTGGTTTGGTGTCGTATGAACGGCTACTACATCAGCGGCGTTAAGTTAGCGCTGATGTTGATCACGTTCGGAGTGATGTACTTCACTTATGTGCCGAACGCCGCCATGGAGTCGCTGGTGGTTGGTTGGACGTTTCCGGTCGGTTTCGCGACGCTGGGGATGGTGCACGTGACGCAGTACTTGGCGATTGTGTGGAAGTACAATCGCTCATTGGCTTCTCGCCATGATGGCAGCGGGGCGCGGGAAGGGTTCTTCCGCTTTCGCACGTTATTCCGTCATGGTGGATTGCTGCTGTCGTCGGCGTATGTCATTACCTGCTTGCTGTATGGCGCGATTATCTCCGGATCGTTCGTGTCGGACGAGGCGTTGCCATTGTGGGCGACTGAAACCTTTACGTCGTCGACTGCATTTCGCTGGGGCATCGGAATTCTGATTTCACTGCTGTTCACCTCGAACTTTTTGCATTACTACTTCGACGGATTTATTTGGAAAGTTCGCCACCGCGAGAATCGCCAAAACCTCGCGATGAGCGAAGAAGGAAGTCCAACTGCCGAGCAACCGGTCGCCTCGTGGTGGGACTCCGCAAAGAAGTCGCAACTGGGACTGACGATCGTGAAACAGACGGTCTATTTCGTGCCACCCATTCTGTTTCTGATGGTCACCTATTGGTTCGTCCAGGATCATCCGGAACAAAAAGCCCCGATGACGCATTTGATGGAGCAATTGCCCGCACGAGCCAGGGGAACTCTCAGCGACGAAGACTGGTTTTCCAGTGTGGATAACGCCTACCGTCAATTGGCGATTGAATCCCATATGGCCGATCTTTCGTCGGACCCCAAGCACAAGGCGTACAAGGCCGATCTCACGTACAACTTGTCGACGGCGGATCTGATGCTCAAAAGCATGTCAGGATCGCTTAACGAGAGTGATTTAGAGCTTCATCTTCGGCAGCTTCAGCAGGCAAAGTCCGACTGGACAGCCGCACTTGAGAGTGAAGGGAGTATCGCCCATCGTGAACGCCTCGCCTTGAGTGCCATGGATGAGGCAGAGCAGAAGGAAGAGGTACGCAAATTCATCGACCAGATCGATGGCGAGATTGCCAGCATCGAAAGCGGATTCGTTCCCAACATCGTACCCTCTTCGTAGCGATTCGAGAGCAGGCTGTCGACTCTCCTGAAACGTATAAAATCCCCCCGTTACAAGGCGCGCTGCACAGAATCGCCCCCACAGTGCTCGCTGACTTCTGCGGCTTCTATTCACTCTTCGATCGGCCGGTGGTCGGAATCTCGATTCAGGCGACTTGCGTTCGTCCGATTCCTGCTTAAGCTGGGATTGATAAGTCGTTCTCATCCTAAGAACAGAGGTGCCCCGTTGATCTTCCTGAACTTGCGCAACCTGTCGCTGATCGTTTTGATGTTGCTTGCACTGCCTGCGAAGGCCGAGCAACCGAATATCATTCTCATCCTCTCCGACGATATGGGTTATTCGGATATCGGTTGTTACGGGGGAGAGATTCAAACACCGACACTCGACGGATTAGCGGCGGGCGGTCTGCGATTCACGCAGTTCTACAATACCGGGCGTTGCTGCCCGACGCGTGCCAGCCTCTTAACAGGGCTATATCCGCATCAGACCAGCGTCGGGTTCATGATGGGTGACGGTGGGGTCGACGGCTATCGTGGCGATTTGAACAATTCGTGCGTGACAATCGCCGAAGCACTCCAGCCGGCCGGTTACGCAACGTACGCTGTCGGCAAGTGGCATGTTACGAAGCAGACCTTCCCGGAAACCGATGCCGACAAATACAACTGGCCGCTGCAGCGAGGATTCGATCGGTACTACGGCATCATCAACGGCGCGTCGAGTTTGTGGGATCCCAACTCGCTGACGCGCGACAATCAGCCGATCACGATTAAGAACGACCCGGAATACCAACCGGACGAGCCGTACCATTTTACCGACGCCATCAGCGACAACGCCGTCAAATACATCAACGAGCATAGTTCCTCGCAGCCCTTCTTTATGTATGTGGCGTACACGGCAGCCCATTGGCCGATGCATGCCCGCCCACGCGATATCGCCAAGTACGAAGGGAAGTACGACGAGGGTTACGATCCCATTCGTGCCGCCCGGTTTGAGCGGATGAAGGAGCTAGGGGTCATCGCCCCCGATGCCGAGTTGTCCGAACAAAAAGGCGATTGGAACGCAGTCGAAGATAAAGAGTGGGAAGCAGCCTGCATGGAAGTTTATGCGGCGATGATCGACCAAATGGACCAGGGAATCGGCCGCATCGTGCAATCACTCAAAGACAAAGGGGCCTATGAAAACACGCTGATCATGTTCATGCAGGATAACGGCGGTTGCGCGGAAAGCGGCGGGCGCAATCCCAACGGCAAACGGATCGCAAGAGCCGACAAGCCGACCTTGCCGCCGATTCCCGATGATTTGCAGCACTACAAGGGATCAGCCCCAAAGCAGACGCGCGACGGCTACCCGGTACGGCGTGGCCACGTGATGCCCGGCCCGGCCGATACGTACATCGGCTACGGCGGGAATTGGGCCAACGTTTCCAACACGCCATTTCGCGAGTACAAGCATTATGTGCACGAAGGAGGAGCCTCGACGCCGTTGGTCGTGCATTGGCCCAACGGAATTGACGCGAAAAACGAATTACGCTCCGAGCCTTCGCATTTAATCGACCTCATGCCGACCTGTCTCGATGTGGCCGGGGCCGATTATCCCAACGAGTTCAAAGGCCAGGCCATCACACCGGTGGAAGGTAAAAGCCTGGTATCCGTTTTTGCGGGAGAGCCGATCGAACGCGACATGATCTTTTTCGAACACCAGGGAAATCGCGCACTGCGCATTGGCGAATGGAAGATCGTGGCCAAAGGTCGCCACGGTCAGAACAATGTGAAGTGGGAACTGTACAACATCAGCAACGATCGCAGCGAATTGCACGATTTATCGCAGCAACAGCCCGAGAGATTCGAGCGAATGAAAGCCCAATGGCTCGCCAAGGCGAAACAAGTAGAGGCCATCCCCTGGCCGAAGCAGAAGTAGCGAAGAAACGAATCAAGAATGGTTTAATGCTGGACACTGCGTCCGCCGTGTCACAAGCATCTACGTGCGAAACAAGACACTAAAGATTTGGCCCTTTGGCGTCCGGCCTCTGTCTTGTTCAACGTTAGTATCGATTCGAGACTCATGAACATTCGCAGGCTAGTAGACTTTCTGTCTAACCCATTTGTCATTCTGGCGCTGATTCTGGTGACAGTGACCGGCGTTGTTTCCACACGAATCTATTGGTCTTTTCAACACACACAAATGCTAATGGAAGAATTTGTGTCGGCAGAGTTTGATTTTGAAACAGAGATCCCAGATTGGATTGACAAGCTTCCTGAACCGGTGGCGGAACGATGTGCGCCGTACTTTGAAGAAATCACGGTCGTCAGGACAGGTCACGTCGATGACCACATGTTTGACCTTTTGGGTTCGTGCAACACCATTCGAGATCTGAATCTTGGGATCTACGGTTTCTTCAAGATTACCGATGACCGAATGCAGTTTTTTGAAAACCTCACTCAACTGGAATCGCTGGTGATGTTCGCGGACGACGTTACCGACGGCGGATGCGTTTATCTGGCTGGCTGTGTAAACATGGAACGACTGTGGCTTTTTTGCCCTGAGATTACCGACGATTGCTTAACTCATTTTTCAAACATGCACAAGTTGAAGAACTTGGCTCTTGACTATAGTCAAATTCAGGGACATGGGTTTCGAGTGTTGCAAAACAATTGCGATGATCTACAGCAATTGGCGCTCAGAGGGAGCCAATTGGACGACAGCGGAATGGCGAAACTTGGGAGTTTTCCGGACTTGCAAATGTTAGATTTGGCCTATACGCCGATTTCGAACCATGGGCTTCGCCATCTTCACGCCTTGAGTCACTTGACCGATCTCGATTTGAGCGGCACTGCGATCACCGATGATGGATTGACCCACCTGTCCGGGATGACCGCAATAGAGGAACTACTTATAAACGAATCCAACGTTTCAGCGCAAGCAGTCGCCCAATTAGTTCAGAAGATCGGCGGTGTCGAGATACTCAGTATGTCCCGTACGGAGATCGGTGACGAGGAAATGGCGATACTAGCCGCACTTCCTGGTTTGAAGAGACTTGAACTCCAAAATACCAAGATCACGGAAGAAGGAATCAACAATATCAGGCGAAAGTTTCCGAAGCTTAAGCTGATAACGCAGCGTGTACGGCGTAGATATTGATTTTGCAAATGTAAATACGGGCAGGCGAATCGTTCGATCATTTTGACCAAGGCTGCTTTCCAGCCACTTTCTGGCATCGATGCGATAGTAAGAGGCTCGCGTGACTCCAGATTACTGCAAATGCCAGTCGTGGCCGTCCGCCATGATGCTGTCATTGATGTCGATCAACGTTTGTTTCATCCGGGCGACTAACTCGGGATGTTCTGCCGCGATATCGTTTTCCTGCTGCCGATCATTCTCCAAATCGAACAGTTGAAAACCGGTGTAAGTTCCCGACTTGATGACGGGGATCCACGCCTCGTCGAACATGTTGTCTGTTGAAAGCTCATAATCGGGAAACGCCACCAGCGAGTAGCGACCGTCGCGCATCGCAACAATCGGGCGTGATTTCTGCAGATGCCAAAACAACGGCTGGTGCCGCACGAAATCTGTGGAGTCTCCTGTGAGAATCGATGACAGATCTGAACCGTCGAGATGCCGATCTTGAGGCTTGTCGAGTCCGAGTAGCCCGCAGACGGTCGGCAAAACGTCGACCAGGCCGGCCGGCTCGCTGGCAACGACGCCATCGGGAATCGTTCCCGGCCAACAGAAAATACCCGGGACGCGAATGCCCCCTTCCCAGTCCATCCCTTTGCGACCACGTAATCCGCCCGTTCGATCTTCGCGGTAACTTCCATTGTCGGAGGCGTAGATAATCAACGTATTTTCCGGGGCGTCGATTGCCTCAAGTTTAGCAAGAAGACGGGCGACTGCCCGATCGGTGTTGTCGATCGTGCCGGAGTAAATGGCCGCTTTGTCTTTGAGCGCGCCGTATTCGGAAACGATTTCATCCGGGGCAGCGATCGGCGCATGCGGTTCGTGAAACCAGATGTTGAGGAAAAACGGAACATCCGCATCTCGCTGGTTGTCCAACCAGTCGATCGCCTCGTCGACCACGATTTGGCAGGAGTACCCTTCGAGTTTGCCGACCGGCTCTCCGTTACGAATGAAGTTGTCGGGATTCTTATGGCTGGGCGAAGCGTTGTTCCAGGTGGCGAACCAGTAATCGAAGCCATGCACGTCGGGGGTCGGTTTATCCCGATCGGCGGTTGGCAAGCCAAGATGCCATTTTCCAATATGTGCGGTGGCATAGCCGGCCTCTTTCAAAATCTCCGCCAACGTGTTTTCGCGCGTCAGCAGATGAGAATTCTGGTTCGGGTCGCTAATCCAGCTGTAGACGCCGGTCCGTATATGATGTCGGCCGGTCATCAATGTCGCTCGCGAGGGGGAACAGACTGCGCAGCCCGAATAGAAATCAGTAAAGCGGATCCCCTTGGCGGCGAGACCATCGAGCGCCGGTGTTCGGACCGGGCCGTTGTAGCAACCAATGTCCTGATACCCCAAATCGTCTGCCAACAGCATGACGACGTTGGGCCGGTCAGCGGCGTTCGCGAAGGGAGTTGGTATCAAGACGAGAGCGAAAAGAGCCAGTCGGTGCATGGAATATTCCCCAATCCGGTCGATGATGATTCCGCATCGGTGTCGCCTATCGGCAATGACACTCCACCGAGAATACCAGCTATTTCTGTTGATGCCAGTCGTACACGGTTCGACTGATTTGGAGAACAGATCGCTCGCGGTCGAGCACGAGCGACTGCGCGCTATCCGAGCAGCATTACTCGAGGCCGTATTTCTGCTTGAATTCACGCACCATATTGGCGTTCGCGTCATCAACATTGATACGGCCACTGCGAATGGCATCGGTCATTACATCGGGACGCGTTCTGTCGGGTGGGGGTTGCGTCGCCGTGCCAGGAACCGACCAGGCTTCGTGTGTCGCAACGGCCATTCGTTCTTCGATCCAATCCTTCGTGACATTCCAGACCATCAAGTCGGTTGCCATAGAAAGTGGCCCGTCGTACGTTTCGCGAATCGCCTCGTAGATTCCGTAACGCGTCCCTTCCTCGTTGAAGAAATGGTACGCCACCGCATGCCTCGGGTTGATCTCACTCATCACCTTGCCGAAGGCCTGAGCCGAGGTGTGAAAATCGGTGTTCATGGCCAAAGCCAGGGCAGGCGGTTGATTGTAATAGGTTCTTAACTGCTCAGCGGTGTTCATCGCCTCGTGAATGCACAGGTCGGCATCGCGGGCGTATTCCAGAAACCAACGATTAGGGAAGGTATCGCCGCCGAACACTATCTTGAGCCCGGCGTACTCCAGCGCAAAACTAACCGGACCGTCACCGGCGTGAATCGCCGGCCAGGAGCGAATGCTAACACCGTTTTCGTTGTAGATTTCGATATTCTCACCCTTGTAATCGAATTCGTGCACCTCGATTTGCCCGGGGATGGGAGTGATTTTGTAAGCGCGCGTTTGATAGTCCCAGTTGCAGAACTTTAAAAAGTGCTCCATGGCATACTTGGTTCCCATTTCGGGTGTTTCGCCACTTGGCCCCCAAACCTGCAATGCGTTGGGGCGACCCGCAGTCCAGCCTCCGGCCCATAGCGCGTCGATATCGCCCATGTGATCGGTGTGCAGATGCGAGAGAAACAACTTGTCGAGGTATTGATACGGAATCATCAACGCCGCGAGATTAGCCATCGAACCTGTCCCCAGATCGAATATGAATTTGTCTCCATTGCCGGTCTCCATCAGCCAACACGAAGCCGCCTGGCCATGTCGCGCGGCTGGCATCCCACTACCGCAACAAATGACGCGAATCTCGTCCGGACGGAGCGGCTCGGTACCCGGGTAGTAAACATAGCGATCGGGCGCCGTCCCTGTCGGCGACTCGACTTTTCCGCCTGCGGCATCGGCCCGTTCGACAATGGCCATGCTGTTTGTACCGCGATCTCCCAATTGCAGACCGAGGATCACACCCAACACGATTAGCGCGGCTGCACTGGCGATTCTTTTTCGGTTTTTCATGGCGGTCCCTCAAATGTGGGCATCGTGTTCGGTGTTCAAATCGTGTCGCTTGCCTTACCATACTATTTAGTATGGTAAGGCAGTATCGATGAGGGGAGGCAAAATGTCAACGGCGACGGCTGCGACAAAGCTGAAACAAACGGTGCACTCCCCTCGATTGTCGCGTGAAGATTGGTTGACCAAAGCGCTGGAATATCTTGCGCACGAAGGCAGCGGCAAACTGACCATCGACTCGCTTGTCAGCGCGCTGGGCGTAACGAAGGGGAGCTTTTACTGGCACTTTCGCGATCGGGAGGACTTCCAGCGTGGCCTGATCGACTATTGGGATCGCCGATTCACGCAAACAGTCGTCGATCAAGTCAATACGATGGCCGACGATCCAGCGGAACGTCTTTGGGCCATCATGAAAATCGTCTGTAACAACAAGCTCGCGCGCTACGATGTGGCGGTAAGGGCCTGGGTCGCGGAAGACAAGTTGTTGGCACCCCTCGTTCGTAAGGTGGACAAGTTACGGCTGGGATTTGTCAGAGATCTATTCCAACGACTCAGTTTCCAAGGGGACGACCTGGAAATGAGAACGCGCTCATTTGTGACCTACGTCAGCCTGGAACCTGGAATCTCGGTTAAGCAATCCCACAGACAGCGGTTGGAGAGCTTCTGGCGATTCCATGCTCTGATCACGGCGCGATGAAATTGTTCCAAAGACCGGGTGTACCACGATTGGTGACTCACGGAGCAAAAGGCTCAGTGAATTGTGGCGTCCCCATGGCCACACTCCGGCTAACGCAACTCGAGAATTTTCCGCGAACTCTTCGAATCGGTGTCATATATACTGCCGGTGGGTGACACATACTTGCAAATGGCGGGTTCGATGGAGTCGGATGAACTTAGAAACAAACTCGCGGCGCTGCACAACTCGGCCTTTGGTTGGGCCATGGTCTGTTGCGACCGCGATCGGGATTTGGCGGCCGACGTCCTCCAGCAGGCGTATTGCCGAATTCTGGGTGGTGATGCGTCATTCGCCGGTCACTCCGAATTCTCAACCTGGGTCTTCGGCGTGATTCGTAACATCGCCCGCGAAGAATTTCGCCGGCGAAGTCGAGGGCCGCTTTCGCAATCGATCGCACTGACCGATGCAGTGACGGATGCCGACGAAATTTCAATCGAACAACGCGAGTTGGCCGAGCAGCTTGGTGCCGCAATGCAACAACTGTCCGACCGCCAGCGCGAAGTGCTGCACTTGACCTTTTACGAAAACCTGACGATTGAACAAGCCGCTGAGATATTGGAGACCACCGTCGGAACGGCTCGGCAACATTACGCACGCGGTAAGGCGGCCTTGCATCGCATCCTTTCGGCGAATCGGGAATTGGAACGGTGAACAACGATCATGAACTAAACCGAATGTTCGAGGCGCAGCGAATGGTGGACGAATCGCATGCACCTGCGTTCGAGGAAATCGACGCCAAACCATCCGTTTCGCGCGATGCCATGTCGAGCAGCAGGTTACCGAACAGCGCGACGCACAGATTAAGGTTGGTCGCGGTCGTTGTTGTTTCTTCTGTTGCGTTGCTCGCAGTGATCGGATTCTTCGTCGCAACGTCCGCCCCAACACCCGGGGAACCAGGCGCACAAAAAGAGATCGAGGATGTCGCCGAGCGCGAAGGAACTCGAGAGGCGCCGACGGAAACAGGCCGCGTCGGATCGACGGTAGCAAGAGCTGAACTCGAGAGACTAAATCGCGTCTGTGACGCTCTGCTGGCGACGATCGGCCGATCTGATTCAGGTACAACCGTTCAATCAGATGACGAAATCGATCAAGAGATGGTCTGGCCAACCGGAACCGACTCGTTGATCAGTTTTGACACTCTTTCATTCAATGACAGGACTGCAAGATGAATCGTTTACTTGCTCTCGCGTTATTCGTATTCATCTTCGTGTTTCTACCCGCAAATGCCCTCGCGCTGGACTCGCTCGATGCGCTGTTGCCGACACCATACCTGCTTCGTAGCCGTGCGGACGATCTGAATATCGACGCAGCGACGCAGGCCCGTATCGAGCAAATGTATCAAGCGGCGGAACCGAAATACCACGAACTCAAACGAAAGCTCGAACAATTTACCGAACAGTTGAACGCGGCGTTGGTCGAAGACGAGTACGACACGGCCAAGATTCAGCAGCGCATGAAAGCTACACTCGAAGCCGAGAACGAACTAAAGCTGTATCAAGTACGTGTTCGTATCAGCCTTTTATCGCAGGTCACAGCGGATCAGCGCCAGGGGGCACGCAATTTCGCCAGCGAGAGACTGGAGGAATCCCGATGGCGGGGGGATGTCCTGTCTGATGGCGAACTCGACACTCTGCTTCCACGCCCGTTTTGGTTTCGTAGTCGTGCCGAGGAGTTGCGAATTGATGCTTCGACACGCGAGCGTCTCGAGCAGACATATCAATCTTTGGAGCCCAGATACCACGAACTGAAAGACCAACTCGATCCACCAACAAAAGGTCTTTTGAAAGTCATCCTGGCTGACCATCTCGACGAAGAAGCGATTCTCAGACGCTTCACCGCGCTGTTGGAAGCGGAAACGCAACTGAAACTGCACCAAGTCCGCGTCCGGACAACTCTACTGTCGCATGTTTCGGCCCAAAAGCGTCGCGCGGCCCGTGAACTGGCAAAGCGAAAACCGGAATCCGATTGGAGAAAGGTTCTCAGGGACAAAGTCGAGAGAATCCGCCGACTGAGCCAACAGTTGAGTGACAACGGCGAATCGGTCGCCGACATCGAACAGCAGTTAAGCAACATCGAAGAGACAATCTCCGAAGGTCAAATCACGGAAGGTGGACGGAGGCTCGAACAACTTTTTCGCGAATTAGAGCAGCGGCTGGAGAGCGACCAACCAGAGCCAGTGGAACCCGACCTAGCCGAACGTGAGCTGCCGCCTCCCACTCTTGCCAATGTTTCCTATGGAAAGCACCGACGGAACATTCTCGATTTCTGGCAGGCGGAATCGGACGAACCGACGCCGTTGGCGGTTTACTATCACGGCGGGGGATTTCGTGTGTTTGATAAAGGTAAAATCACCACAAAATGGCCGGCGACGGTCAATGCATTGCTTGATGGGAAGATTTCGGTTGCCGCTGTGAACTACCGGTTGATCCAACACGCTCCGTTGCCGGCCGCGTTTCACGACAGCCGGCGCGCGTTGCAATTCCTGAGAAACAAAGCCACCGATTGGAACATCGACGCCTCGCGGGTTGCGGCATGGGGTGGTTCAGCCGGCGCGCAGATTTCGATGTACCTCGCGTTCCACGACGATATGGCCGACCCGGCCAGCAGCGACCCCGTCGAGCGGCGGTCGACCCGCCTGACTTGTGTGGCGACACGCGATGGACAAACGAGCCGCGATTACCAGTGGTGGGTCGATCATATCCCCGGCTACAAAGAACCACACATGGACTTTCACGAAATGTTCGGCGTCACAACACGTGAGGCGTTTCTGCGGAAGATGGTCGACGTATCGGCACTTTCGCTAGTCTCACGTGATGATCCACCCGTCTACATGAATTACGAAATGACGCCGACTGCCCCTGTCCCCGAATCGACGCCGAGCAACCCACGCGCGACGATCAGCTTTCAAGGGCACCATGTCGTGTTCGGCGTGAAGTTAAAAGAGCAGATGGACAAGCTGGGAGTGGAAGCGCACTTGGACTATCCCGGTTCGGAGTCGGCCTATCGCTCGGTCGAGCAATTCCTCATCGCCAAACTGACGCATAAAGATCCGCAATTGCGGCCGAAACGAGAAGTCACGGCAAACAGTCACTGAGCCGCTGCACTCTGCGGTGGAGTGAATGTAAACGGCGCGATCATGACACATCGCCATACAGGGCAAGTCATTGCCAGATCCGGATGTTCGATCTGCATTTGGACATGGTCCAGGAAGAAGTCGCAGCGCGGCGATGCGACACGCGACCTGCCGCATTTGTCACGCGTTGGATGATCTTGCTTCACGAAGCTTTGCGATGCTTTCGGCCGATGTGACGCGCTCGAGAAATGGCCCGCCGACCTCGTAAAACGCCGCACAGGGCTCGCATCGCTTAACCTGCATGACGACATACACTGGTGGACGATGCGGAGCATCAAGTTGGATGGCGACAAATTCCACTGTGACCGGCTGTTCGCAAATAAATGACATTCCACCTCGCGATAAATCGCGGGCGACTGCAAAAAACACGTCGCCTTGCATACACATCGATTTGTCTAACGCGAGTACTTTGACAGGCAAAGTGAACGGAATTCGGTCAACCAGGTCTTCGGAATCGAATGTTGGCAGGTTGGCAATGATGCCGTCAATTTCGGTCGGGACGGCATTGACGTCCTTGCTGGAATTCGATGGGGAGACTGTTTCGTCGATTGTTGCCGCTTCGACATCGTCTTGTGAAGAATTCCGCGACGCACTCGCTGCGGAATCATCATTCGTATAACTTCGAACGCGATCCCCCAGTTTCTGCAACTTTCGGTCGATCGATTGTAGAAAGCTCCGAAAGTTGTCGACTTCTTGTTGGCTTTCCTTCAAGACACGGACAGCCTGTTCTAAATTCGGCGCTTCCGATGCCGCGATCTCCGATTGTTGCTTCACAACCGTTTCGATGTAGTCGGTATGGATGCTGACTCTTCGGACGATTGAAATGACGATCCGGTCGAGAGTACGAATTGCACGCTGCATTCGGTTCGTCAAACCGGGGCGCCGACCGCCGGTTGAGCCGGAATGAATCCACAGGCCGATCAGGATTCCGGCAATCAGATTCAGCGCCGAAATGATCAGCGCCGCGATCAGCAGATTCAACTCTCCAGACATCGCTCCGCATCTTTGGGAGACAATCGGATCGTCCAAGCCGTGGGCCGTACACACTGATTCGTGGGACGCGGCTAATGTCGAACAAGGAATTTCAACCGTGGCCACGATTCCATGGAGCGCCTTCGTAGAGTATCGCGAACGGCAATCGGAAGCGGCATCGATTCCCATGAAATCATCAAGTTTTATCGATGTGAGGGAAACGACTTACGCCCGGAGGTGATTTGGACCGCAGTCGGGTCGGTATGGCGACTTGCTGCACCGAAAAGCTGACTATGCAGAATCAACGCTGCTGCGACCTGTCTATCGGCAATCGCGGCTGATTCTTAGATGAAGACGCCGATCGATTCTTTACCGATGGCCCGACGCCAAACCGTCAGTTGGCCGACGTGGTACGCAGTATGTGCTGCAACGATTTGGACCAAGATGTGGCCCATGGTGGGGTAGGTTTCGTCCGGCAATGACTGATTCCAGACAGATTCAGTCGTCGCCAAAAGGGCCTGCTTTAGTCGACCCTCCGCGTCATCCAGTGAGGCAACCATTTCCGATTTCTGCGGATAGTGATTCTGATCGGATAACGGAGTGCTGCCATACCCGAATCGCGCTTCCCAATCATCTGGCAACCATCTGTCAGCACCGATTTCTGCTGATACTTCCTGACAGCTGAAAATAATATGCCCAAGCGTCCATGTGGCGTGATTGGGTATACCGGTTAGCTGCGCAACCATTTCTTGTTCCGACAAGTCGGCAACCGAGAGCTGAATGAACTTCACACTCGATTCGAACGAGCGAACTAATTCAGGAATCACAGTTCAGCCCCCCTCAGTTCGAAAGCAATTGCTCGACCCGCAATGACAATGTCATGTGATCGCGACCGCCGGAAGTGCATGGTCCGTCTCAGGCGGTATTGGTCCTCACTACCGATGCAATGTTTCCCAGTGTGGTCTGTGAGTCCGCCCTAACTCTGCGATAGAAATGTGACTACAACAAACGATACAGCACTGATGATTCGTCCGCTAGAGAGACGACGCAGCAGCGTCGCGCAGATCTTCCTGGACATGGACGCCGATCTTGCTCCGAAACGGTATGATGAAACTCGAAACAATCGACAAGAGACCTGAATTTGCGAAACAACTGTCTTCGTCAATCCGAGCGCATGAACGCTGATCCCACACGAATACTATTACTGATTTTTTGCTTGAATTGGATGCTCCCGCGACCGGCTTTTGCCCAGGAGACAGCCGAGTCTGCCGTGGAAATTGCTCGGGACAATCGGCGCGTGCAAGAGTTCGTTGAGCAGCACGCGGAAACGCGGCTGGAAGCGCATTTCAACGATCAATTCCAAGTTTGGATTATCGAGCTGTTTAATGACGGAGGAAAACTGGGCCTGGTCAGTGTGCGCAACGGTGAGGTCGTCGAAGTCGATTTGGGGAATGGTGGGCGCGAACGCGATTCCGCCCGCGAGTTGATCGAGAACGATGTACGGATCCGCGAACTCCGCGAGCAATTTCCCGAAGCGCAACTCGAAATCGGGCGCTCGGACGATGCAGAAACACGGCCATTCGAGTTGATCGTCAATAAGCGAGAAGTCGCCGCCGGCCTTGTCAATCTCGAAACAGGGCGTGTGCAATTCTACGACGATATGCCGACGAATAATGAAAAAGTCGAAGATTCTGGAGGTTTTATAAAGGCGCTGCTAAGGGCCGTCGCGTTTCCACAAGAGGGACCCGGCCTGTTTTGGCTGTCGGCGGCAGTAACATTGCTGGTAATTTTTCCGTTTCGTAAACCGCTAAGCCTTCAGTCGGTCGACGTGATCGCGCTCTTGGCGATCTATCCACTCTCATCGGTTGTGTGGGGACACAAATGGCTGACATACATCGCATTGTTTGCGGTCACCAGTTACTTTTCGCTGCGTTGTCTCTTGCAGGCATCGGCCATTCGTCGACGAGTCGAACCAACCACATTACCGGTGGCTGCTTTGGTAACATTTCTGGCAATCGCCGCCGTTGCCCATGTGCAAACCGTGGCAACGCGTGGGCCCGATGATTCGGGAATTTGGTCGGTCTTTGGTGGCCAATACTTGTGGCAGACCGGCCGGTTCCCCTATGGGCAGGTCGGCGGAGGTGGTACCTACGGGCCGCTGCTTTATGCAATTCATGCACCGGTCGCTCATTTCCTGCCGCCGGTCGCACATTCAGACGACGGCGCAACGATCGTCGCTGATCGGAGCAATTTTGTGCAGGTCGGGTATCAGAACGTCAACTTCCGACCAGCCAAGGTTGTGATGCTGCTGTTCGATCTGATGTTGATTTGGTCGCTGTTTGCGATCGGTCGGCAACTGCAATCGCCACAGCTCGGAGTCGTACTGGCGCTACTCTACGCGGTCAATGCCATAACCATTCAGCGCGATCTGTTATTCATCAGCCATATTGCACCGACCGCTTGTGTTGTTGCCGCCATCGCATGCAGGCATCACCCCGTGTCGTCCGGGTTCTTACTGGGATGTGGAGCGTCGATTCTGTTTTGGCCGGCGTTTTTGATTCCCCTGTGGTTGGGCTACTTCGGCAGTCGCGGGCTGAAGCCATTGATCCGCGGCGGGGCAGCCATCGCAGCGGTCGGAGTGTTGACCTTGTCAGCGATTTGGCTATTGACCGAACCGGTCGAACAGAAAGGGTCGATCCGCGTGTTCTTGGACAACACATGGACGCACCAGGAAGGCGGCGGTAACTACAGTCACAGCCCGTTTGGTTTTTGGGGCCAATGGATCGAACGTGAGCCCGAACGAATCGAGCAAATCGATCGAATCAAATCCGCTGTCCGATGGGCCTATTTCGCATTGTGCTTGTTACCGCTGCTGTACGTCTTTCGTTCGCGGCCCATGCAGCCGACAACTTTGATTGCGCTATCCGCCTTTTATGCGTTGGGCCTGCAGTTTTGGAAGACACACGGCGGCGGACTCTATACCGGCTGGTATCTACCGTTGGTCATTGCCGCGCTGTTTTCATTTTGCGATTTGGAAGAACCGGAAGGCCGGATCGCGGAGAGGCGCGACGATGATCCGGTAATGGCGTGATCGAACGCGGCAATCGACTTTTCGATTCGCAGCAATGCCCAAACGGCGCTGAGTATCGTCCGGCCTGCCTTACTCAGCAACAACGATTCACCACCGCGGCAATGATCACGGTCCCTTGAGAATCTGGCACTACATTCTCAGATTCTTGTCCACGATAACGCGTCTTTTGTGGTTTCATGTACGGAGAGATGGTCCCTTGCCGCTGAACCGGTTCGGAACTGCGACCCTGAGTTTGGTTCCGAGAATCCACTGATGGCCTCGTCTCCACCGGGATGAACGATGACTGGAGCTGTGCCACGAACGAACGGACCACTTCAACGAGCCTGGGCGACAAATCCCGGTTGACTCTTGCCGTGGAAATATTTGGTCGACTTTAACGCGTCGAGGTGCCGAAATCTGTATTCCGAAAGAGAAAAATGACGGTTTGGGAGTCCCTTCTGAGGGCGAGTTGATTATCTTGGAGTATGGCTGCCATGTCGGCCCCCTCGCATTCAAGCCTACGAAGTCGGACAAACCCGATGATCCGACTGCAACGTACCCGATTGACCTGCCTCAATAGAAACTCTCCCCAAGAGTTAATCCGTGACGACTAGTTCATCGATTTCAACATTTTTGAGTCGGATACTGCGTGTCGGGCTGCCGCTGGCATTGCTCGCAATTGGCGCGTACGCCTATTCGGTTCTGTCGGTCGAACCGGAAGAGGAAAAAAGCCCTCCCGTAGCAAACCAAGTTATTCGGACCAACGTGACGGAGTTGCAGATTCGGGATTACCCGGTCGTTGTCACGACCCACGGAATTGTGCAGGCCCACAACGAAGTCACACTCAGTGCTGAAGTTTCGGGTCTCGTGCAACAGATTAGTTCCACCTTTGAAGCCGGTTCGTATTTTTCCGAAGGCGACGTGCTGCTCGAATTGGACGACCGCGATTACAAAACACGCCTAGCCGTTGCCGAGGCACGAGTCTTGAGTGCCCAAGCGTCGGTGCAGTTGGCAAACGAGAACTTCGACCGCATCAAAAGTTTGTATGACCGTAACGTCTCGACGGAGGCGGAAGTCAATCTGGCGTCGGCAACGAGTTCGCAAGCGGTCGCCGAATTGAACACGGCCGAGGCCGACGTCGAACAAGCCAAGCGGGATTTGGAGCGTACCAAGATTCGGGCACCGTTTGATGGCCGCGTGCGGCACAAAGCGATCGGTTTGGGTCAATCAATTGGCCAGGGAACGACATTGGGAGTTGTGTTTGCCATCGATTTTGCTGAAGTCAGATTGCCGATTGCCGGTCCCGAATTGCAGTTTCTTGAACTTCCGGAGTTGGCGAGCGATCCGCCGGTCGAAGTCGAACTGCGCGACGCAATCAGCGAAACGAACGAAACGGTGTGGAACGCCAAAATCATTCGTACGGAAGGAACCCTGGATCAAGATTCGTTGGAGTTGTTTGCCATCGCGAGGATCGACGATCCGTTCGGTCGCGAATCGGTGCATCCGCCGCTGCGAATCGGGCAACCGGTCGTGGGATCCATTGCTGGGAAGGTGTTGAAGGATGTCATCGCGCTGCCACGAATGGCCGTTCGCCAGCTTGATCAAGTGATCCTTGTCGACAATTCGGAATTAACGCTGATCCCCAGGACAATCGAGCCAATCTGGTCGGATGAAGAATTTGTCATCGTTCGCGATTCCTCAATTCAAAACGGGGCGTGGCTCTCGACGACACATTTGGTTTACGCACCAGAAGGTGCCAAGGTGGAGATCATTCCCGATATCGAACAGACGACAACTGCAGCCAAAACAAATGTTGCTGACGATACAGAGTCGGTGGCCAACTAAAGTTCGGCGTCCGCCAAACTGCGTGATGGGCTTTTTTCGATGATCAACTGGTTCGCTAGAAACGGCATTGCGGCCAACTTTCTCATGCTGGGATTGTTGGTGGCCGGCGTTTACACGGCGATCTACCAGATCCCCCTGGAGGTGACACCCTCCTTAAGTTGGGACACGGTGATGATTGAGATGCCGTACCGCGGTGCGACTGCGAAAGATGTCGAGCGCGCCATCTTGATCCCCATTGAAGAGTCGCTGGAGGGTGTGAAGGGGATCGAACATCTACATGCAGACGGTTCCCGCGGAATGGCCCGTTTCTATCTTAAAGCCGAAACCGGAACAGACTTGCGGGAACTGCTGGATGACGTTAAGGGCCGCGTCGATACAATTACGACGTTTCCCAACGAGACCGAACGGCCCAGGATTTTTATTCCCGATTCGGGGCGACGTTACGAGGTGCTAAGTGTCGCTGTCACGGGAAATCTCGATGCTCACGACTTGCGCAAAGTCGCCCGACGCGTTCAAGAAGATTTGCTGGAGTTGCCCGGCATCAGTCAAGCCGCGATCGAAGGCGGTCGACCTTTCGAAATCGCCGTCGAAGCCGATGCCGATAAGTTGCTGTCGTACGATCTTAGTTTTCAGGACTTGGCAGATGCCATTCGCCGGTTCTCCATTGACCTTCCGGCCGGCGTAATCGACAGCGACAGCGGCACGTTTGTGGTCAGGACGCGGGGGCAGGCTTACTCAGAGGAAGAGTTTGCCAAAATCCCCATTCGCGCCGCCGGCGGGGCTGAAGTATTGCTGGGCGAAATCGCTACAGTTCATGATGGATTTGAAGAAGGCCAGAAGGTCGTCGAATTCAACGGCAAGCCGGCTTTGTTTATCGAGGTGATGCGGACCGGCAACGAAAGTGCGATCGACATTTCGAACAAAGTTCGTGAATACGTGCGCACATCGCGAACGCGATTTCCGGACGGGATCGATCTATTCGTGTGGGACGACGATTCGCTGGCGATCCGTGGACGACTGAGCACATTGGTTTGGTCGTTGGCGCAAGGGAGCCTATTGGTCTTAGTCGTGCTCGGTCTGTTTTTGCGCCCCATGCTTGCGTTTTGGATTGTCATTGGGATTCCTGTGGCGTTTGCCGGCGGTGTGTTAACGATGCCGTATTTTGGTGTCACCGCCAATGTGATGAGTCTATTTGGGTACATCATCGTCGTCGGAATCGTGGTGGATGATGCGATTGTCACCGGGGAGAATATCTACTCGAAATTCAAGGAGGGCATGCCCGGGTTACGAGCGGCAGTCGAAGGGACGCATGAGGTAGCCGTGCCGGTTACGTTTGGTGCGCTAACGACAATGGTTGCCTTCCTGCCGCTATTGTTTTTTGATGGCACGTGGGGCGATTTCGCCAAGCAAATTCCGCCGATCGTCGCTCCGGTATTGTTGTTCTCACTCGTCGAGTCGAAGTTAATACTCCCGGCCCATCTGAAGCATCTGAAAATCCGGAGCGACACGAATCTCTTTGCCCGATTTCAAACCGGCATCGCCAACGGGCTGGAGCGTTTCATCCATGGCGTTTATCAGCCAACGCTCGCATGGGCTGTGCAAAATCGTGCTGCTGTTCTGGCAGCGTTCGCTGCCATGGGCTTGGCGATGGCCGGCTACTGTGTGGGCGGCCGCATGGGATTTGTTTCGTTTCCGACGGTCGATTCCGGCCGAATCACCATGATTCTCGAATTACCAAGCAATACGCCACTCGAAACAACGGCCCGATATATGGACCGCATTACAGCGGCGCTCGAGCAGGTGAAGCGAGAGTTTGTCGACCCCGGCAGCGGCGATTCGCTGATCAGCAACGTCTCGCGCGTGACTGGGGCACACAACCCGGGCCGTGGACGTGGCGGTGGTTTCGACAAGTCCAAGGGTTACATCTCGGTCGAGGTCATGTCGCCGGATCAACGTAGCGAACCGGGACCAAAAAACAGCGAAATCGCGAATCGTTGGTTGGAAATTATCGGGCCGATTCCCGAGGCAACGACGTTTCGCGTTTATGCCGAATCGACTTTGAAAAAGGGACAAGAGTACGACGACGAATACCTGAACATCGAATTGCGTGGCCCGACGTCACCACAGAAGGTGGAAGTCGCCCAGGAAATCAAGGAGATGCTGGAAAGCTACCAAGGGATCAGCACAGCATGGGCGAAAATCAACTACGGCCAGGATGAGTTGGAACTCAGCTTGAAGCCCCGAGCTGCCGAATTGGGACTGACGCAATCGTTACTGGCTCAACAGATTCGCCAAGCGTTTTATGGTGAAGAGGCCCAACGTGTTCAGCGGGGAGTCGACGACATCCGCGTGATGGTCCGATTGCCAAAGAAAGCCCGCGAATCGCTCCACACGCTTGATCAAATGAAAATCCGAACGCCACGAGGAGCCGAAGTACCGCTGGCTACCGTGGCGGATGTCTCTTTCACGAAAGCGCCCTCATTTGTCGAACGCAACGACGGTGCTGAAATCATTCGCATCGGTTGTCAGCCGGTCGACGAAACGGTCGATATCCTTGGCATTGCCCATGAAATAACACCCAGACTCACCGAAATGTGCAACGAGGCCAACCTGTCGTTTTTGTTTCTCGGATATGTTGCCGAAGCTGAGGAATCGAAGAAGCGCACGATTCTGGGAGGGGTGGCTTTGTTCTTCGCGCTCTATGCGATGCTGGCCATTGCGCTCAAATCACTTGCGCAGCCGGTTTACGTGATGCTGGCAGTCCCGTTTGCCATTATCGGTGCCCTGTTGGGGCACATCTACATGGACATGACACCGTCGTATCTTTCCATATTCGGGATGTTGGCATTGGCTGGTGTTGCGGTCAACGACACATTGGTCATGGTCGATTATGTCAACCGGCAGCGAACCGAAGGCGTACCGTTGCTCGATGCCGCATTGGAAGCGGGCGCTCGACGCTTTCGCCCGATTTTGCTGACGTCGGTTACCACCTTTGTCGGATTATTGCCTCTATTGATGGACCGGTCGTTGCAGGCGCAGTTTCTCATACCGATGGCTGTATCGCTGGCATTCGGTGTGCTGTTTGCCACGGCAATCACACTGTACCTGGTCCCCTGCTCACTGCTGGTCGGCGAAGATGTGCGAAAGGCGTTCGCAGGGCTTCGAAACTGGTATATGCGTCCGTTCCAGCCACAAAGTGCAACGGCCGAGAAGGAAAAAGAGCCCACACACGGCGGCTAGCCGTCCGCTGCCACTTGAGCGTAACGGGAATTGTTCTCGTTACGGCCGTCGGATACAATCAGAGTCTGAAGATGTGGGCCGAATTAGCGCTTGACGGGGTCGACACAATGCTCTGGAAGCCTCGAAATCAGCTGACGTTATGCGTAGTAGTTATCGCAACAACGTCACTCTTTGCCGACAGCGGTGAGGGACCTGCCAATCATGGCGAGTGGCCGTTTCAGCCGCCGCTCCGTTCCGCAGTCCCCGACTTGAACGACACCAGCGTCGTTCGTAACCCCATCGATGCGTTTATCGCTAAGCGATTGGAGGAACAAGGCCTCCGGATGAACGACGAGGCCGATCGCCGGACGCTTCTTCGGCGAGTAACGTTTGATCTCACCGGTCTGCCACCGACTCCCGATGAACAGCGCCGATTCTTAGAAGATACTTCGCCTGAGGCTTACGACAAGCTGGTCGATCGACTGCTCACCTCACCGCATTATGGAGTGCGGTGGGGACAACATTGGCTGGACGTTGTGCGTTATGCCGAAACGGAAGGATTCAAAGCCGATACGCTACGGCCCAATGCATTTCGCTATCGCGACTATGTCATCCGCGCGCTGAATAACGACATTGGTTACGATCAGTTTATTCGTCAGCAATTAGCCGGCGACGAACTGGAACGGGACAATCCCGATGCGTTGATTGCTACCGGGTTGCTGCGCTTGTACCCCGATGAGAATAACGCTGCCAATTTGTTTCAGCGGCGGCAGGAAATCCTGGACGACGTCACCGAGACAACCGGCTTGGCTTTTCTCGGGCTGACGATGGGATGCGCGCAGTGCCACGACCACAAATTCGATGAAATACGTCAAACGGACTACTTTCGGCTGCAGGCATTTTTCGCGCCGTTTGTCGAACGAGACGACTTGCTCGCTGCGACGCCACAGCAGCGAAAACAGTTTCGCGAACAACTTGCGATCTGGGATTCGGCGACGCGTGATATTCGGAACCGGATGAATGCGCTGCTCGCCGAAGAGCGGCGCGAATCGGACAGCTACGCATTAACAAAGTTCCGCTCCGCCATTCAAGAGTGCTATCTGAAACCGGCGGAAGAGAGAACGCCGCTGGAAGAACAAATCGCGCAAATGACGCAGCGACAATTGGCGTGGCGGTTTAAACCGGAAGCCGCCGTCAAGAAACTTTCGAAAGACGACCAGGCCGAATACGCGAAACTGGAACGACAGCTCCGCAGTTTTGATCGCCTCAAACCTCAGCCGCTTCCGGTAGCAATGGCCGTTTCTGACGTTTCCGAACAAGCTCCTCGGACTTATCTGCTGGAAGGTGGCAACTGGAAGAACCCGGCCGATGAAGTACAACCAGGATTTCCCGAACTGTTGGCGGTTCGCGAGTCTGCGCTACGCGAGCAAAGCCTGCCCCAATCGTCGACCGGTCGCCGCTCATCGCTGGCCAATTGGTTGACCGATCCGGAACATCCACTAACGGCGCGCGTGATTGTCAACCGAGTGTGGCACCATCACTTCGGTCGCGGAATTGTGGCATCCCCCAATGATTTCGGAGTGCAGGGAGAACCGCCGACTCACCCGGAATTGCTGGATTGGCTGGCGGTGGAACTTATGAATCATGATTGGAGCCTCAAGTATATCCACAAACTAATCGTCACGTCGGCCACTTACCGTCAATCGTCGCTGGTCGATGCGGACCGCCCGTTGCACGCGAAGGCGATGGAAGTGGATATCGACAATCGTCTGCTGTGGCATGCCCGTCGCCGTCGGCTTGAAGGGGAAGCAATTCGCGATGCGATGCTGCTCGTCTCGGGAGAATTGAATCAACGCTTGTACGGAAAAAGCGAACAGCCCGATCTTCCCGATGGAATCAGCAAACGTTACGCGTGGCAGCCGGACAAGTCGCCGGTTGATCGCAATCGGCGGTCGCTGTTTGTGCTGGCTAAACGCAATATGCGCTTTCCCACGTTTGATGCTTTTGATCTTCCCGATATGCATAACAGTTGTGGACAGCGGATCGTCACCACCACGCCGACACAGGCATTGTTGATGCTCAACAGCGAGCAGTCTCTGGAATCTGCACAAAGCTGGTCGGACAAACTGATCCGCGAGGCGGGTCAGGACAACGAATCGCTACTGACGAATGCCTGGAAAGCGGCCCTCGGTCGCCTTCCGACGAAAAATGAAATTGAAGATGCACTGGCGTTCCTCGAAGCGACCAGCCAAACGAATTCGAGGGATCGAACTTCAGCCGTCGCAGACTTGTGCCACGCCTTATTCAACTGCAACGAATTCATTTATATCGACTAAAAATATTGCGGCACCGTGCCGGCTCGCTTGAATCCCATGAATGACCTCGAATCCGCCCACCGACGACAGTTGCCGCATTGGCGATTTCCCAATTCGCGGCGTGAATTTCTGTGCCGAGCCGGCAGCGGTTTTGGTTCCTTGGCCTTGGCCTCGCTGCTGGCATCGGAAGGCAAGGCGGGGGACCTCCATAACTCGGCGGCTGGCAGCTCGGTCATCGCCCCTCATTACGAACCACCCGCCAAGTCTGTTATTTGGTGCTTTCTGGATGGCGGGGCAAGCCATATCGATCTCTTTGATCCAAAGCCCCGACTTAACGAACTGGCAGGCAAGCCGCTGCCGGAGAGTTTTGAACGCCCCGTAACTGCGATGGGTCGGACTGCTTATACGCCTTTGCTGAGCTGCAAACGGACTTTTCGACAGCATGGAGAAGCTGGCACCTGGGTCAGTGATTGGTACCCGGAGATCGCCAAATGTGTTGACGACCTCGCCGTTATTCGCAATTGCACGGCGGATGGACTCAATCACGTGGGCAGTGTCTGTCAGATGAACACCGGCAGCATTCTCGGCGGACGGCCTTGCCTTGGTTCGTGGTCCGTTTACGGACTCGGTTCGGAATCGCACGATTTGCCCGGGTATGTTGTGCTGCTCGATTATCCGGAAGAGCCTCCGGGTGGAAAGCGAAATTGGGGCACGGGGTTTATTCCGGCAAAGTTTCAGGGCACACGTTTTCGCGATGGCAGTACGCCAATATTGCACCTCAAGCCACCTGCAGATTACTCCGATGGCCGTCAGCGGGAGAAGCTCGATTTTATTCAACGGTTGAATCAGGGACATCGCCGGTTGCGGAAAGAGGACGACGACCTCGAAGCAAGGATTGCTGCTTACGAATTGGCGTATCGCATGCAATCGGCCGCAACCGACGTCGTCGATTTGAATCAAGAAACGGCCGAAACTCAGCAACTCTACGGCCTCGATCGAAACGAAACGCGGCGCAACGCTCGCAATTGTCTTTTGGCACGGCGGATGGTCGAGCGTGGTGTTCGCTATGTGCAACTTTACATGGGATCCGGTGGGAAGTGGGACGCCCACAAAGACATCGAAGGCAATCATGCCAAGAACTGCCGCGAATCCGACCGTCCTATTGCCGGTTTGCTGAAAGATCTCAAGCGCCGCGGTTTGCTGGACAGCACCCTAGTCGTCTGGGCGGGTGAATTCGGTCGAACGCCAATGAGTGAAAGCGGCGACGGTCGGGACCACAATCCCTACGGGTTCACGATCTGGATGGCGGGCGGCGGTATCAAGGGTGGAATCACCTACGGCGAGACCGACGAAATCGGGTTATACGCCATTAACGGGCATTCGCACGTCCACGACATCCACGCGACAGTCCTCTATTGCCTCGGGCTCGATCACTACGACCTCACCTTTTTCCATAATGGTCGCGACGAACGGGCTACCATCGATGCTGGCGAAGTCATCGATGACGTCTTGGCGTAACCTCCCTGCAAAAGCCATCGCGGTAAGCACGCCGTCGCCAACGATCTCGCATAGACTGCTCCGCAGAGAGGCCCTACACTTCCGGCGATAATTTTCATGGAACGGACCGCGCCGATGCCCAACCCCGTGTATGTTGCTTGCTGCCTTATCTTCACGGCTTTATCGACGACTCGTCTTGTCGCTTTCGACGAGGAATTCCTGAGCCTCGAAGAGATCGGTGAAACGCCAACATCGATGACGGCAACGACGGACAACGGAAGTGAGTTAACATGGTGGCTTCCACAGGATGCGGATGCGTTGGTTGTTCCCATCACGGGTGGGGTCCTGGTTGAGAAATCGCGACCGGAACTGCTCCGATGGCTGCGAAACGGCTCACCGTGGAGACTTACGGATCTCCCCGCTATCGGTGCCCGCTACGGCGAGAAATTGCTCGTGGTCATCGTGCCATGGCCTCAATACGCAAACCTCATCGTCGAGGATCGAGTGGGCATCCGATACTCGTTTCCTACAGGTCGGCAGGGGGTGACGCCTCGAGAAATCGTCGTCGCACACCGGCCGTGGGACCCGCTCGAAGTCGCGCATACCTTTCGTAATTGGCGCCGGACAGCGAAAGACATCGGAGTCATTCCCCGATCGAGGTCGTTGAAAGAAAAGGCCCGCCAATTGCCGCGCGTCTCTCGATTGTACGGAGCCCCGCATATCTATCTTTGGGGCCCGTCTGTTTTCAGCCGGCACGATGTGGCCACTAAGAATTGGATCAAGTTTGCCGAAGCTCTTCGGAAGTCCCCTGAAGGGAGTATCGGCCGGCAAATTGTCGCCCAGTTCACCGAAAGCCAGTTGAGCGGTCTCAACGAGTTGGCAGAAGCCGAGTGGCCCATGCGACATCTGGTAACGGAAGTGGCTGCGGGTATTCAAGACGGGCTATGCAGTTCGCGAATAGAATCATCGCAAGAAGACAGAGAAGCGTTCATATCGGCGTTCGCCAACCAGTTTTCCGATATTGTGCATCCCCCTCATAGCTGGGGGGATGGGATGTCGCTAACAATGCTCGAAGCATTACGCGATGCCGGGCTCTCGCGCGCGGTGTTACTGTTGAGCAACCTTTACGGCGGCTCTCCTCGCCCCGATGTTGCAAAGCGTGCCGCAGAGTACGGATACCTGCTTGGCCCTTATGATTCTTACCATTCGGTCCATTCTCCCGCCGCGAATCCCGACCAGACCTGGGAAACGGCACAATTCGATGCACAGGCCTATGAACAGGGCCGCGTGCTCAATCGAGATGGATCGGGCCACGGCGGCTTTCGAGGTCGAGGATTTCATTTTTCCCCGCGAGCGGCGTGGCCCTACGTGGAATCGAGAGTGAAAACTCTGCACCGTCGCGCGGGCTATTCCGTTTGGTTTGTCGACTGCGACGCAACTGCTGAGTGTTTCGACGACTACAACCCCAGGCATCCTGCAACTCGCGCGGACGACCTCCAAGCCCGTCGCCGCAGGCTCAGCTGGTTGGAGTCACAGCGAGGTTTGGTCGTCGGAAGCGAGGGCGGTTCGGTGTTGTTCTCGGGTACGATTCACTTCGGCCATGGTGTGCATACACCCTATATCGGACATTTGGCTCCGGAGTTTCGACAACCTACCAGCCAGTACTTCTTAGGGAAGCACTGGCCGCCCGACACACCAGGACAGTCTTTTCGGCCCGTCCCGGTCCCGCCGTCATTGAGATCGCCGTACTTCGATCCGACAGCGAGAATTCCGTTATATCAAGCAGCAGTCGGAGATGAAGTGATTGTCTCACACCATTGGAGTTTCGATTCGCTGAAGTTCAGTGATATTGCGGCAACCCGCGAACTGCTCGAGATTCTGTACATGGTGCCACCGATGTATCACCTGAATCGGGAAACTTGGCCGAACCGTCGAGAAACGATACTTAAGCACGTCAATTTTTGGGGGAAGCTACATCGTGAGGTGGCCGAAGCGCCGCTCGTCCAATTCACATGTCTTACAAACGATCGGCTTGTTCAAAGGACGACTTTTCGTCGACCACAGGGCGATGTGATACTCACGGCCAATTTCAGCGATAAGGCCTTTGGGGATATTCCCCCAATGTCCGTTCACGCAGCAGGACATACCGAACTTGCCGAGCAAATCTATCGCGTCGGCAAGTGATGATTCGGTTGCTGTTGATCAATCCCTTCATTCGAATGGGTGAAGTTGGGCGCCTAAAGGCGTCCTTGCGACGGAGCGGTCCGTAACGACATCGGAGCTTCAGCAGTTGCGTTTGGCTCGACAAATTGGCGGCAAACCTCGCTTCGATCGAAGTTGAGCAGTATGGTGGTAGACGAGCCGCTCGCGGACGTGACACGTTTATCGGGTTGTACAACGAGCGGCATTGGTTTCGCATCAGACCCAACGTCGCCGGTTGGCAGAAAGGTCGCATCGATGGGTTCAATGAATCGTGCTTCTCGATTGTTTGTGGTCTCGATGCTATTCCAGGTGCCCGCTTTCGCCGCCGGCATGCAGGAGATGAACCCGCCGGCTGAGCCCGATCCAAGTCGTATGATGGCACTGGTCGGCGCCCGCTTAATCGACGGCAATGGAGGCACACCAATTGAAAACGCCGTCGTTGTGCTACGTGGTTCCAAGATTCTTGCAGCCGGGCCTCGGGGAAAGGTTGCCGTTCCGAATTCCACACAGACCGTCGATGTCAGTGGATTGAGCCTTCTGCCCGGATTGATCGACTCACACTTTCATTCTCGAAACACGGTCAAGACTCCGGTCGAATTCGAGCTACAGAACGGCATCACGTCGTTTCGCGATCCTGGGCACCCCTTCAAGTACTACGAAGAAGTTTTGAACTCAGAGCTAACGATGCCGCGTGTCTTTCTGTGTGGCGGTCATTTGGATGGCCCTCCGCCGGTGTGGCCCGACCAGGCTGAATTGATTCAAGATGCCGAGCATGCCAGGCGCACGGTTAAGGCGCATGTGGAACGTGGGGCATCGGCGATCAAAGTCTACTTTCGCTTGCCGTTGGAACATGTCCATGCGACCTGTGAAGCGGCAACAGAACACGGCGTGATTGTGACGGCCCATTTGGAACTCGTTGATGCCGACGTCGCAATTCGCGCGGGAGTGCGCGGCATCGAACATATCACGTCGTTTGGCACGGCGTTGGCATCACCGACGGAAGCCGAGCAATTTCGAGCCGCGGTGTTCGCCGACTCCAACGCCCGCCGCGAACTACGACATCGTCTGTGGGCGAATATCGATCTCGATTCGTCTCCAAACGCTAAATCCCTAGTCGACACAATTGTTGCCCAACACGTATTTGTTTCACCGACTTTGGCGATCTTTGAGGCACGACATGGAGAAAGGGATGCAACCGAAGTGCAGGTCCGCGGATTTGGCAATATGTTGCGCTTTGTGACCCTTTGTCATCAAGCCGGTGCAAGAATTGTGGTGGGTTCGCATACGAGCGCACCGTTTGCCGAGCGGGGCCGGGCCTATCAGCGCGAACTCGAGTTGTTGGTGGAGGCGGGCCTGACGCCGATGGAAGCCATTGCCGCAGGAACCAAACACAATGCCGAATTCTTCGGCATCGAAGAGCGATTAGGTACGATCGAGCCGGGGAAATCGGCTGACTTGATTCTGGTCGACGGCGATCCCTCCCAGAACATTGCTGCCATGAAGAACGTTAAACATGTCATGCTCAATGGGAACTGGTTTGGCGATTCGCCGTAATTGATCAACCGGTCGATTCACCCGAATAATGCCGCTCGTAGGGCCCAATCAGGCTCGTATTGACCCATATTCGCCCGTCACTATAATCCGCTCCCGCTTCAGGTTGTGACGATTTTCACCCGGCGATTATTCCTGGTTGCGAGCCCAGATTGGGGGCCCATCGAAGCTTGCTTGCCCTGAATTCGGCGAGCCCCCGATTCGAGCGAACGGATTTCGGTTTCAACTTCACTTGTCCGACAAGAGCCATCTATGTCTACAGCAGCCGCTGCGTCGTCGTTTCCCGTGCAACAGTCAGCCGAATCGCCGACGCCTCAATTCACCTCCGAAACCGTCGACTGCCTGATTTGCGGCAACGACGACTTTGAAACGGTCATCGTCGCCGGTGACCCATTGACCGGCATCGGCGGCAATTTCCGAGTGGTCCGCTGCCGCGACTGTCAGATGGTGTTTACCAATCCCCGGCCAACGCCGGAATCGATCGGCGCATTCTATCCGCAAGAATACGATCCCTATCAGAAACAGCAGACCGCCCGTGGAATTCGAGGGCGTATCAAGCAGCGGCTGCAGTCGGCTGTATTGCAAACCTACTTCGGTTACCCACCACAACCGACCCATTCGCGAACCCGTTTTCTCGCGATGATGGGGCTGCGACAGATTCGGCGAAGTCGTCCGCGTCAATCGTGGATTCCCTATCGCTCGCCCGGACGTTTGCTCGACTTCGGTTGCGGCGCCAATACCTTCTTGGAAGAGATGCGTTCGTTCGGCTGGGCAGTGCAGGGATTGGACATGTCTGCCGACGTCGCCGCTGACGTCCAAAACCGAACCGGCATCAAGATTCATGTCGGAACCTTACCTCATCCGGACATTCAACCGGCTTCGTTTGACGCCGTCACGATGTGGAATTCACTGGAGCATGTTCATTATCCAAGGGAAACGGTTCGCTGCGCCGGCGAGGCATTGCGTCCGGGCGGCATTCTCGTAATCGGCGTTCCCAATATCGACAGTTGGTCGTTCCGCCGCTTTCAACATCATTGGCATGGGCTGGAACTTCCGCGGCACCTTTCACACTTCACACCCAAGACGTTATGCGACGTTGTCGAGCGCGAAGGCTTTCGCGTTTTGTCGCTACAGCAAATTGCACGCGTCGGGTGGATTCGCCATTCGATACGCCGTGCCATTAAGAACGGCGACGCGTCATGGCAACTGCGCGCGTGTCAACAAAAAAGTATCGCATTGCGAATTGCAGACTGGACAGAACGGACCGAGCAAGCCGACTTCATTCGCGTCATCGCCGAAAAACAACAACCATCGGCTGAAGGAAACCACGAACATGGGTAGTCGGAACCACCGGGAATTCGTCCAGCAGCACCAGGAAAAGTTCGAAGGACCGGTGTTGGAAGTCGGCTCGAAGGACTACGGAAACACCGAGAACCTCCGCAGCCTGTTCTCCGGCGAAACCTACGTCGGCATTGACATGGAAGCTGGCAAAGGGGTCGATCATGTTCTCGATCTCACTCGCCCGTTCGAGGAAATCGAAGCCACGCTAAACGGTCAACGCTTCCGAACCATCTTTTGTCTGAGTGTTCTCGAACACTGCTCGCAGCCGTTTGCTATGGCCGACAACATGACCCGCCTGCTAGAGCCCGACGGTCGCATTTACGTTTCGGTCCCATTTGCCTGGAAGTTTCACGGGTATCCGTCCGATTACTGGCGATTTACCCACGAAGGGGTCAAGCAGCTATTCCCCAATATCGAATTCGATGTGAATTGCAGCTCGACAACGACGATTGGAGATTTCCGTGACGTCGACAATGATTTGTGCCGCATTCAAGTCAAAGGCAGTTCGCATCGACGGCAAGGGCGGTACTTGCGATCGCTAACGGCCGACGTCCTGCAACTCATGGGGACACTCGGTCCGTTGCGGTGGCTCACACAGTATCGATATCTCATGCCGCCGACGATGATCGACATGGTCGGACATTTGCAGCCGTCGTTTCAACCGCCTGCACCAGTTGCGGCCCGACCACATCGAGAGCGTACTGCTGTCGCGCCGTAATTTGGCCGGCCTCACCGATCGTACGCCGTTTTGTGGGATCGTCGATCAATTCGGCGATCGTCTGCTGCCAGTCATCAACCGTGTTTGGCAAATAGCCGTTGCGGCCATGCTCGATGATTTGGCAGTTGACTCCTACCGGGCTGCAGACCGCGGGAATTCCCATCGACATATATTGCAGCGCCTTGCAACCGCATTTGCCGCGCGTCCACTCATTGTCAGGAAGTGGCATCAAGCCAATGTCGAAACCGGCGACCGTTGTGGTTTCAGATTCCGGTGACCACCGAACAAACTGAAACGGGACATCTTGAAGCAACGCGCGGTTGATTCTCTCGGTGGTGTCGGCAATCACTGTCATCTGCACTCGATTTCCAAAAGGTGCGATCGCCGGCAAAATCTCATTGAGATACACAGTTGTACTTCGGCTTCCGGTCCAGCCGATGTTCACGAAGCTTTCCTTCTTTTCACTCCGTAAACGCGGATGAAATCGATTCGCGTCGATGGCGGTTGGAAGCACACAAACGTTGTGTGAAGTCCCGGCTGCCCATTCCGCGAGATACTCGTTGCCGGCGACGACCAGGTCTGCCGCCCGCGTGACGTTTCGAAATCGATTCGTGCGGCGGGGAGTCGTCTTTCCAACGCCGTTGAGCATGACAGCATCATCAAAATCGTAGATCAAGGTTCGGGAGTTGCGTCGGAGCAGCGCCAATTCCCAGCGACTGGGTCGTTTCCTCTGCAGAAAAACGACGTCGTAATGGCGTGCGTTGCGATACGTGGCGACCCGCGAAATCAGACTTTCAGCAAGGAACACCACGTCGCAGTGATGGCCGCGATCAGCAAAGAACGGCAGCATTTGTTCAACGCGAAACCGAAAACTCGGGCTGTTGGGTTTGCTCGACAGAAACAGAATTCGCATTGTGTCGCGACCCATCCTTGGTATTGCCGCCGGGCCCCTCCGAATTGGACGAGGCACGTTTTTTCCACGTTGAAAGCTCTGATCAAGCAACCAACCGTTTCGCGGCGGAAGTTTAGCGAAATTCGGCAGATATGGCAAAACGGATTCCGTGGGCTCGCATACGCCTGACCATACCTTGTCTTTTTCCCATCGCGAATAGCCAGATGGGCCATCGCCGATGATCAAAATGGCGGCAAAACAGGCTTCAAAGTCAAAAACGCATCTAATCTGGTGCTGGTCAAACAATGGCAGGTTGACTCTGCCCAAAGGGAACCGCAGGCAAGTATTGGACAATTTGTCCAAATCCAATAGATTCCCGTTGTGATTCCCAAACGCTTGTTTGTTTGAGGTAGCAAGTTGCCTTATTCGGAATGATGTTCCCGGCCTGGGCGGTTTTCAAAGTCAAACCACCTGCCAGCGGTTCATCAGTGATTGCGAATCTCCCAACCAATTCCACGGTCAAAACAATAGGTGTGCCGATGGTGAAATCAGCGATCAAGAGGATCCCCGGAGTTCGGACAGCCTACTCCACATTTCATGCGATCAGGAACATACCGAATCCGTTTCTGTCGTTTGTTCCGGCTGGTCATTTTTATTCTCCTATTCCCGACCCTGAGTATGTCCACCAGCACCGGGCTGAGATATTCGACCAGGATCCGGAATCGATACCTGGGATCGATCTCGCTGCTTCCAATCAGATCGAACTTGTAAAGAGTCTGGCGGCGTATTACGACGAAATGCCGTTTCCGGATCAGCAGCAACCTGGCTCGCGCTACTATTTCGACAACACGTTTTTCGGACATGGTTCGTCGATCGTGCTTTACAGCATTATGCGGCATTTTCGTCCGAAGCGTATTGTCGAAGTCGGCTCCGGTTTTTCCTCGGCGGCGATGCTCGATGTGAACGACCGTTTTTTCGACGGGAATATTCAGTTCACATTTATCGAGCCGTTCCCGGACCGGCTGCTATCTCTGCTCAGTCAGGAAGATCAGCAGAAACAAAAAGTCGTGCAGGAAATTGTCCAGGACGTACCGCGCTCCGTGTTTTCCGAATTGGAGAGCAACGACATTCTCTTTATCGACTCGTCGCACGTCGCCAAAATCGGCAGCGACGTCGTGTTATTGCTGACCGAAATCCTGCCCACCCTTGCCAACGGCGTGATTGTTCACATTCACGATATGTTCTGGCCGTTTGAGTATCCGGAAAATTGGATTCGCGAAGGCCGGGCTTGGAATGAACTCTATTTCGTGAAAGCGTTTTTGCAGTTCAACAATTCGTTTGAGATCCTGCTTTTCAATTCGTACTTGGGAATCCAACAAAAGGAATTGATGCAGGAGTGCCTGCCGCGCTTTGTGCCGGACGGCGGCAGTAGCCTGTGGCTGCGGAAGTGCGCATAATTCGCACTTTATGCAGTAACCGATTCCTTGCGTCGGCCCCTGTGGACCGCAGCGCTGCAATTGTCTCCGACGTCGTTCGCGTCAGATTCTTCTTTCTCTCTCATTCGTTTCATTAACAACGCTTCGCGGCGATGTGATTCGGCGAGATCGGCGTTACCTTTTCCGGTTTCGCCGAGCGCCAAATATGCATAGCCGCGGTATTCCCAGGCCATATACTCGTACTCGACTTCCGCGGCAATCGCTCTGTCGAAGTGCTCGATGCCGCGCTGGAGTTCATCACGCAGAATTTTGGCAATTTCAGTTTCTTCCAATTCTTCGGCAAGTTGCAGCGGCGTTCTTCCTTGTCGATCCTCCACACTCAGCGCTTTCGGACTGACCAACGCGTTGTGACGAAAATTACCCACACTTGTCCCCGTACCCGAGCTCGGTGCCGCGATGACATCCCGTAGAAATTGTGCCTGCTGGTTGAGGACGGCATGCATGACCGCTGTTCGACCTTCGCGGTCGGTAAGCGTGCAGGTGTCCCAAGGCCGAAGATTCCGAATGCAGTCGGCATGACCGTTAATCGCCGCTTTCATCATGGCTGTTTGACCGAGAACATCCTGTGCGGAAGTATCGACATCGAACTCGGGTAATCGAAAGTGGGCATCCTCGAACAATCCGAGATCGACGCCCGATAGCCGGTCACGTAGAAGAGTTCGCGCATCAGTCCGCGACTGCGAACCATCAACGGACGAACGACGTGAGTCTTCATCGTTCACACCTTCATCCGGCTGGTCAATCGAAGCACCGATGCTGCCCTCATCGTTTAACGACGAAAGTTCCAAGCGAACAAGTCCAATGACATTCATCAATTCAAAAAAGCTATCGATAACATTGGCATGTCCGTTTTGTGCAGCATACATCGTGGGAGTCATGCGATTGTTGTCGCGTGCATTTACGTCGCCCCCCAACAGCACTATCGCCTTAACGGTCGAGACTTGTCCCTTTTCGGCGGCATGCATCAAAGCCGTCTTGCCGGCCGAATCCTTGTCATTGATATCAGTTCCTCCATCACCCAGGATCTGCCGGACGCGACCAATCTGTCCCGCTGCCGCTGCCTGATGCAGGTTTGGTTCCGACGAATTGCTTTCACGTGGCGTAGGCGTCGAATAGTCGCCTCCCGAAACGATCGGTGCCGGGCTTTCCGAGTTATTCACGGTCGTTGTTGTTGTCATTGTCAAATAGAGGATCACGCAGCCGATGACCATGACCGCGATCATGACGGCGAACTGAAGGAGCGTTCGCAGCAGGCTGTCGTTTCGAGATGCTCGAAGGCGCGCTGCGTTATGCCTTTGATAATGATTTTCAACTGGGTAATGCGGTTGCTCCGCATCAACACCCTGCGATTGACGAGCGCCCGATGTTTGGCGTTCGAAAAGCAGGCAGCGCAAGTCCCATGCTCCCACGAGCATCAAGGCGACGCTCAGCCCCAACGCCGCAAGGAAGCTACCATCGGCTTCGACGTACTGCTGCATCAAGACGGCCTCATAGAACGCCGCTGCAAGTATCAACAGCGCTGCCCCGCAGATTAGAAGCAGTGCCGGTCGCCAAACGGGCCGGCGATTTGACGCAGTCGTAGCAAAAATCGTTAGCCCCAATCCCAATACGGCTATCCCGTATAGAATTCCCCGGACATCGTTATAGGCATGAAACCAACCGTTCTCGACTTGATAGGAACGTCCCCAAGGGACAAACAGCGACGCGATTCCGCCGATACACAAAAGGATCGCGATGATTGCCGGCGTGCAGGGATTCGAAAGCATTTGGCCGACCGTTGATGGTTTGGCGGCATGGAGTGCCTTCCCGACTGCCCGGTCGATCAGCGTCGATGGGCCAGCCGGCGTCGCATCGGGCTGATTGGCAGTTCCACCACGCGAGTCGGCCAACTGGTTTTGAATCTGATGCACATGGCTGCTGATTTCACTCGCCTGCTGATAGCGGTCGTTCGGCTCGTGGGCCATAGCCCTTAGAACAACCCGATCCAAACGCTCGTCCACGGGGGCCATTTTGGACGGCGGATCAAAATGCCCGGCCGGCACACGCCCAGTCAGCATCTCGTAAAACACAACTCCCAAGGAATAGATGTCGGCCCGATGATCCACGGCGTGCGAACCTTCCATCTGCTCGGGGGCCATGTACCTTGGTGTCCCCATGACTTGGTTCGTTCCGGTCAACGTAAAGTCCTGCTCGGAACGTGAAGCCAGCTTCGCCAAACCGAAGTCTGCAATTTTCACGCGGCCGCGTTGATCGACCAGAACATTCTCCGGCTTGATATCGCGGTGGACGATTCCCTCTTCATGTGCGAATTGCAGTGCTTCACAGATTTGCGGGACAATTGTCAGCGCCTGTTCTGGTTGCAGTTCTCCCGATTGAATCAAGCGGCGCAAATTCGCACCGTCGACGTATTCCATCACGAAGTAGTAGCGTGCCAGGTTCTCCTCACCCTCATCGGCGGAATCGGTCATTGTCATCTCGCCGAAGTCATGAACGGCGACGATATGGGGATGATTGAGCCGGGCCAGTGTGCGCGCTTCCCGATTAAATCGCTCGGCGAACGCTGGATCCCCGGCTGATTCAGGCCGAATGATTTTCAGCGCGACAAACCGGTCGAGTTTGACCTGTCGAGCTTTGTAGACGGCACCCATGCCCCCATGGCCGAGCGGTTCAAGGATTTCCAATTGTGGGAAATGCTTGGCAAGCGACTCGGGATTCGGCGGTACGAATCCGCCAGCGTGCGAAGCCGTGGCGTGAAGATGACCGGAATCATTCGCCGCGCCGGCATCGTGGGGATCGGCCATGCCGGCGAGCATCAAGCATTGAGGGCAGATTCCCAGCGGGGCGTCGCCGGGAATTTCTGCACCACATTGCGGACATTTCCTATTTTCGACCATCAGTGATTCTCCCTCAGATCAACTCAACGGTGTTCCGACCACTCAGAATTGTCAGGCTCGAAAACGAAATGTCCGTTGGTTCGCCAAACAATGATCCGTGGACGCAGCACTTGGTGTACTGACGGAAAACAGGCCAATAGTAACAGTATTTCTCACGGTTTTTTCTATAAACGCAGCGATTCAAACAGGTTTCGAATTTCCTCGTCGATTTGGTTCGGTTGGGAAACTGTCTGCGCGATTTCGTCACGGAGCAGTTCCCGGTACCGGCCACGCATTCGCGAGACCGACATTTTCGCCGCGGCTTCCGAAACGCCGAGTTCCGCAGCAGCCTCACGATATGTCTTACCGACGCGATCGCCGACGAGAAAAGGATAGAGTGCTTCGAATTGTTCAACTTTGCCGGTTCGACGCCAGTCGTCCGCCAGCCGGTTCATGATGCGGTTGAGCAATGTGACGGCCCACTGCCGGTCGAACAATTGTTCCGGTGTGTGACCGCCGGCTGGTTCTATGCGAAAAGACGTATCGGCTGACTCGAAGTCGAACGAAATCGGCGACCTTCCGCCGCCCCGTTTTTGTGCTTTGGCCTTCTCCCATTCCTTGGAGAGAAAGTGCTTCAGGGACGTTAACAGGAAACTCCGAAACCGGCCGCGCTCTGGCGTTGCCATTTCGACATACTTCTTCTCCAACAGCTCAGCAAAGAAAGCCTGCGTCAAATCCTGGGCTTCGTTCGTGTCAGCGACACGCCGCCGCACGTACGAATACAAAGGACACCAATACGCCTCACAAAGCGATGCCAAAGCGCTATCGGCTTCTGTCGTCGAAGCGTGCCCGGCTTGGATCACCAAACTCCAACGAGTGGTAGCGAAGGAATCACTTCGGCGATCAGATCGAACTGCCTGATTGTCGTGCTGCATGCCTCTGATTCTACACGCGGCACATCCTGGACGCAGTATCTGTCGGCTGTTTCGGACTGATGCCACCGAGCGGACTTGTTCGCCCGTACCCAATCGGCGCAATTGTTGACCGACATTAAACGCGATCGTTTCACCAGAAATAATGCAAAATCGGACTTTGACGTTGGGGAGAATCCGCCTGTTGCAGTTGTTACAATAGTGATTCCACTGCATGCATTTGACCACCAGTATAAAACTCTCGAAGGTCTCTTGATGAAGCAATTGATGAATTGCCTCATATTCACTTCATGGTCCCTCACCGGCCTGTTGGTCGGTGCTGGACGCGCTGATGAAGTGCAACAGCGGGAGTTCTTCGAATCCCGGATTCGTCCCGTTCTGATCAAGCACTGCTACGAATGTCATTCGGCCGACGCAAAAGAGATCAAGGGAGGGCTTCGATTGGACTTCGCCGCAGGGCTATTGCGCGGCGGTGATTCGGGCTCCGCGATCGTACCGCGAAGGTTGGACGAAAGTTTGCTGATTGAGGCAATCCGCTACGAAGGCTATGAAATGCCGCCTGCAGGCCGGCTGCCTGAAAAGATCATCACAGATTTCGAACAGTGGGTCGAATTGGGAGCCTTCGATCCGCGTGATGAAGTCCCAGCAGGCGATACTCCTCGTGTGCAGCGAACGATCAACATCGAAGCCGGGCGACAGTTTTGGTCGTTTCAGCCCATCACACGATACGATCACCCGAAGGTCTCGAACTATCGATGGCCGACCACCGACATCGACGCCTTTGTTTTGGCAAAACTGGAAGATTCCCAATTGCAGCCGATGCCCGATGCCGATCGCCGAACGTTGATTCGGCGGCTGTACATCGACCTGATCGGGTTGCCACCCACACCGGATGAAGTGCATGCCTGGCTGCAAGATAAGTCGGAGAACGCCTGGGAGAAACTGGTCGATCGATTGTTGCAGTCGGAACAATTTGGCGTGCATTGGGGCCGCCATTGGCTAGATGTGGCCCGCTATGCTGATTCCAACGGTGGCGACTTCAACGCTACATTTCACAACGCCTGGCGCTACCGCGACTACGTCATTAGATCATTCAATGATGACAAGCCGTTTGATCAGTTCGTTCGAGAACAGATTGCCGGCGATTTACTCCCCAGCGAGAACGATGCACAACGGGCCGAGCAAATTGTCGCCACTGGATTCCTCATGATCGGTGCGAAAATGCTCAGCGAACGAGACAAGTTGAAATTGACCATGGATGTTGTCGACGAACAGGTCAACACGGTCGGGCAGGCCTTTATGGGACTCACCTTGGGATGTGCTCGCTGTCACGATCACAAGTTCGATCCGATTCCCACTCGCGATTATTACGCGATGGCAGGAATTTTTCGCAGCACACGAACTTTGCAGGGCGAAAGCCAGCAGTATGTTTCGACCTGGCCCCGGCGAGAATTGCCGACAAATGAAGAGCAGCATGCGGCCGTCCAAGCATACGAAGAATCCACAAAGAAACTGCAGGGAAGAATCACTCAAGCACAAAAACAAGTCGACAGTTTGAAAACCAAATTGGAGAATATGCGGGCCGGCGAGCAGGCGCTGCTCCTGGATGATGCCGACGCCAAGCACATCGGTTCCTGGAAAGCGTCGACCTTTAGCCCGTCGTTTGTCGGCAAAGGCTATATCCATGACGATCGATCTGAAAAAGGAGAGAAGTGGGTCGAATTTACCGTCGACATTCCGAAAACCGCCGTTTACGACGTGCAGTTGTCATACACGCCTGGCAACAGCCGTGCCGCCAACGTCCCGATTAGCATCCGCTTTGCGGACGGCGAGCGCGAAGTCACGTTGGATCAGCGACCGAAACCACCGATCAAAAACCTGTTTGCCTCGGTGGGCCGGTTCCGTTTCCGTAAGGAACAACCGGCGGCGATTACCGTTGCCACACGCGGGACAACAGGGTATGTCATCGTCGACGCGATTCGGCTCATTGAATTGGATCAGTTGGGAAAACCGGTCAAAGCGAAGAATGGACCGGCAAATGACGTTTTAGAAAACGCCGAGGCGCAGGTCGACCAAGCGGCGGCCCAACTGAAAAACTGGCAGAATCGACTGAGCAAACTCGAAGATAACGCCCCTGCTCCATTGCCCAAAGCGATCGCTGTTGACGAAGCGAAAGTGATTGGCGACTGCGAAATTTGTGTTCGGGGCGAACACGAAAACCTGGGGCCGGCCGTGCCCCGCGGCGTCGTGCAGGTCGCCTTAACTGGGTCAGCACCGAAGTTTGGTCGCAATCAAAGTGGTCGATTGGAATTGGCCAATTGGATTGCCAGCAACCAACACCCGTTGACCGCGCGCGTCATGATCAATCGCATTTGGTACCACTTGTTTGGGCAAGGCATCGTCACAAGCGTCGATAACTTTGGTCAGTTGGGGGATCGACCGTCGCATCCAGAATTGCTCGACCGCTTGGCCGCCGACTTTAAGGATGACCATTGGTCGGTAAAGCGTGCGATTCGCCAAATTGTCCTCAGCCGGGTGTACCGCCTGAGCAGC
Source organism: Planctomycetaceae bacterium (assembly GCA_028284485.1). Taxonomy (GTDB): domain Bacteria; phylum Planctomycetota; class Planctomycetia; order Planctomycetales; family Planctomycetaceae; genus JANQRQ01. The sequence continues at coordinate 58,501 of JANQRQ010000337.1, forward strand.
CGGCATGACGAGAGCTCGTGGGCGACTGATCCGGAAAATCGACTACTTTGGCGAGCGAATCGTCGCCGACTCCCTGCCGAATCCATTCGCGATTCGATGCTGGCGATCAGCGGTCAGCTCGATCTGTCGGCGGCTGGTTCCCCGGTGGAGGGACTTGGGACGTTGGTAACTCAGAATACTTCGGAACAAAAGAAGTTCGAACCGGACAAGTCTGTTCATCGCAGCGCCTTTCTCCCTATGATCCGCAATGAAATCCCTCCGATTTTAGCGGTGTTCGATTTCGCCGACCCCGATCTCGTTACTGGTCGAAGAGCTGTGACGAATGTCCCTGCCCAGGCCCTGCTATTGCTGAATAGCCCGTTCGTAATGGAGCAGGCTGAGGCGGCTGCAAGACAGATTCTGTCCGACGCAGGCCGTGAAACCGACTCACGCGCCTTAGTTGATCACACGTATGAACAGGTGCTTAGCCGTTTGCCGACACCCGCGGAACTCGACCGGGCTTTACAATTTCTACAGAGCGCTGACGGAGGGAAAGCAGGAATCTCACCGCTAGCCCAGCTGATCCATACGCTATTCGCATCGACAGAGTTCCGCATGCTGAATTAGGCAGCTCGGTTTCAACAATCTCACCGTCACGACTGAATGCATTAAGAAAATGACAATTCCATCATCGCGGCGAAATGTCTTGAAGTTGGCTACTTTCGGTCTAGGGGGGATCGCGCTAAACACGCTTTCCGCTCGCAATGCGCAAGCGGCGAGAAAGTCGCTCGATTCGCAGCGACCACATCATCCGCCCAAGGCACACCGCGTCATCTTTCTGTTTATGCATGGCGGACCGAGCCAGGTCGATACGTTCGATTTCAAACCGCAACTTCAACAAGACGATGGTCAGCAGTTGCCCTTCTCACCGGCGAAGAATATTTCCGCGACTCCCAAATTGCTGAAGTCGCCTTGGAAATTTGCCCGCCATGGTCAGTGCGGCCAATGGGTCTCTGAGTTGTTGCCGCACACCGCCAAACATGTTGACGACCTGTGCATCGTGCGTTCGATGCATAGTCGAGGACAATCGCACGGCCAGGCGGTCTCGATGTTGCATACCGGAAGCGACAACTTGGTGCGACCATCGGTCGGTGCTTGGGTCTCGTACGGACTAGGAACTGATAACCCGAATCTTCCGTCGTTTGTCTCGATCAGCCCGGCGAGTGGACATGGCGGCCCCCGAAACTACGGTTGCGCCTTCCTGCCGGCGATTCACCAGGCGACGACAATCGGTCATTCCGGCGATCTGGGGGACGCCCGAATCCAACACTTGGGAAATTCACGACTGTCGGCAGCCGATCAGCAGAGGCAAATCGAATTGCTTCAGGCCATGAATCGCGACCACCTCGAGCAAGCCGGGCGCGATGAGCAAATTGAGGGTGCAATCGAATCGGTGGATTTGGCGTATCGAATGCAAAATGCCGCACCCGAAGTGCTGGATGTTGCCCACGAACCGAAGCACATTCAAGAGCTTTACGGCGTCGGTACGAAAGAGGCCGATAACTTCGCACGCCAATGTCTGTTGGCGCGTCGGTTGGCTGAGAGCGGCGTGCGGTATATTGAAGTCTCGACTGGTAACAAGTGGGATCAGCACAGCAATCTAAAATCGGGGCATGAGAAGAATGCGCTGATGACCGACCAGCCGATTGCCGCATTGCTCACCGATTTAAAATCGCGCGGAATGCTAGACGACACACTTGTCATCTGGACGGGGGAGTTCGGTCGAACTCCGATCGCGCAGGGAACCAACGGCCGCGACCACAACCCACAAGGATTTACCACTTGGCTGGCCGGAGGCGGTGCCAAGGCCGGTATTGCGTACGGCAATACCGACGAGTATGGGTATTACGCCGTCGAAAACCGTGTGCACATGCACGACTTGCATGCCACGATATTGCATTTGCTGGGTGTTGATCACCTCCGATTGACCTACCGTTACGCGGGCCGCGATTTTCGCTTGACCGATGTTTACGGAGAAGTCGTTCACGACATTCTTGTGTAACGAGGCAAATCGCTTGGCGGCTTGCAACTGCAGGAATGTCATTCACGCGATTGCCTGTCGACTCAAAACGCGATCGTTGCGAGTCGGCACTTAAGCCTCCTGCAGACTTCATCGGCTACAGCGTATTACGCTGACTTGTGGCCGCGACGATCGCGTCTTATTCAATGATAGCTGCCTCCCACAAGCCAGGAATGCCCACAAGAGGAAGTAAACCGCTCTAGGCATCGGGAGCTTTCAATGCCATCAACGCGAATTGTGGGCGTGCGGCTTTGCCTGCTGGTCAAGCGGTAATACCATAACGTACTGGTTACCGCCGTCCCTGCTTGCATCGGATGTCTTCGAGAATGTCCACGGGAATTCCGCGAATCCACGACGGGTTGGAAACGCTGTCGCTGCTGGTTCAGCGCGTCGACGCGTTTGCCGATGCATGGGATCGTGATGGGGAACCCCGAATCGAATCGTTTCTGTCAGATGTGGGCCCGCTGCGCCGCATTGTTTTGATCGAACTCATCAAGGTCGATCTGGAATTCCGCTGGGTGCGTGAGGGCCAAAAGAAGTTCATCGAAGACTACGTCGCCGAGTTTCCGGAGTTGGGCGAGCCGAAGATCCCCCCCGAGCTGATCCTGGAAGAAATGCACGTTCAACAGCAGGTTGGGCTGGACGACTGTGCCCAGACGATTCAAAACCGGTTTCCGAACCTCGCTTCTGATCTCGAGGGCACCGAAACTAAGCAGCGACTGCAGGCCAGTTATTCCGTCAACCGAACTCGGCGTCCGGACCATATCCAAGTCGGCCAGCTCGTCGGAGATTTCAAGCTGCTTGCACAACTTGGTCAAGGGGCGTTTGCAAATGTATTCTTGGCTTCGCAGTCATCGATCGGTGCGCGGCGAGTGGCACTTAAAGTTTCGGGCGATTTCGGAACGGAACCCGCGAACTTAGGGCAACTGCAGCACGACTGTATCGTCGCCGTTCACGGTGTCGAATCTCTAGCCGACCGCGCCGTCCGGCTGCTGTGCATGGAATTTGTTCCTGGCGGTACTCTCCACGATGTCATTAAGCAAATACGTGAACGTCGCCCCGAACAACGCAACGGAGGGCTGCTCTTAGAATGTGTTGACCATTCGTTGGCCAAAAATAGCGTCGGTGCACCGGCCGATGTGACCACCCGCAATATTCTGCGGGAGGCCGATTGGACTTATGTTGTCTGTTGGATCGGCATTCACATTGCCAAGGGGCTCGATTACGCGCATCGGCAAGGAGTTCTGCATCGCGACATCAAGCCGGCAAACATATTGCTTTCCGCAAATTGTTTGCCGAAATTGGCTGACTTCAACACCAGTTTCAATTCGCACGATTGCACAACGACGGCAGCGGCATTTTTTGGCGGAAGCTTGTCTTACATGTCGCCGGAGCAACTGGCCGCCTGTTTGCCACCCTGGAAGGCGGATGCACTCGACGGCCGGAGCGATATCTTCTCGCTGGGCGTCGTGTTGTGGGAATTGAGTACGGGGATTCGCCCCTGGATCGAGCAGGAAGTTTGCAGCGACTGGACGGCGACCATTGAAAGCATGCTGGCTCGGCGAAGAGAAGAACTGCCTTATCATAGTGAGTCGCCCGAAACGCAAATTCCGTGGGCACTGTTTCGTGTGCTTCAGCCATGCCTCGATGCCAATGTCGAAACACGTATCCCTTCCGGAAAAGCGCTGGTTCGCCAGTTGGAGACCTGTCGCGAACCGAACACGCGCCGTTTACTTTATCCGCCGCCGGACAGTTTGCGTTTTCGCTGCGGAAAATGGACGGCTGTCGTTCTGATGCTGTTGGTCGTTCATGTTTTCAATGGGTTTTTGGCTGTATTCAATTACCAGTACAACTTGACTCATATCGCGGAAATGCTCAATGCACCGCAGCAGTTGGCCAGCCTGGCGATGACGTTCGTTAATCCAATTGCATTCGGAATCGGCACGTTGCTGCTGTACCGAATTGTGCGCCCGATTCTGTTTCTCGAAAGGTTTGGCCCGACTGAACAGTCGATCAACAATGCTCGCCGCGTCTGTTTGCGCTCTGGTGCGTGGATTGCATTGATCGGGCTCGCCGAATGGGCCGTGGCCGGATTGGTTTACCCGACCGTGTTGCACGTTCTTTCGACCAGCGATTCTTCCATCCAAACGGTGACATTAGAGCATTACTTACACTTCGCCGGTTCTCATGTTCTTTGTGGCGCGATCGCTGCGGTCTACGTTTACTTTTTAATCACCGAATTATCGATATCGTTTATTTATCCACGGTTGTTGCTGAATCATTTGAATGTCGACCAAGACCGATTTGAACTTCGCAAAACTCAGGTCACGTCGGTTCGCTGGTTGTTGCTCGCCGGCCTCATTCCGTTAGTTGCATTGATGGGAATGGCAACCGTCGGATCGGCATCAACGTTCATGCAAGTGCTTAGTTGTGCCGGCGTGGCGGCAATCGCGTTGGCTTTTCGTTGCTACCAAGTTATTCAGCGATCGATCGACTCGTTATTGGCGATCGAATGAACCTTGGATGTCCTTCTTGTAATGCGAACGGAACTTGAACATATCACGCGTCGCGCAAAGAAAACGTGCCGCCGCAACTTTCAAGCCGCGGCGACACGCCACACGCATCAAGCGGTCGAATCATTTTTCAGATTCATGTCGGGTTAACGTTACTTGGCCGTCGTCTCCGTTGAGAATAAGCCGATCAGCTTCGATCCGTTCGACCTTTCCCAGACTGGATCCGTCCGGCAAAAGCAATTGATCGTCGACCAATCTCGACCGTGTTTCGATCGTTCTCACGGCGCCCGCACCATCGGGAAGCGTCAATGTGGTTGTCCCGCCCGCATCGAGTTTCAGAACCAATTTCACCGGTTCACCCGATTCCGAAACCGCGACCGCTTCCCAGACCCCAACCAAGGCACCAAGATTACTCGGCTCCGGTAAAGGAGAATCGGCCGGGATGGTTTCGGTCGGCTCCGGCGTCGGGGGATTCTCGGTGTCCGGCCGAGCCGCGATCGGTGGCAACACTTCTACCAACGATTCGTTGTTGATTTCTCGAATTTGGGCGACAACGCGTTCGACAGTGGCGCCCTGATTCAACAAATGATCGGCGACAGCTGCACGATTGCCCGTCTTGTATTGACGTTCCCCGTCGTAGTTTTCGGTGATCAGCCAGAACTGAGCCGTGATCTGGTCAACTGATTTCTCGGCCGCCTTGCGTGACTTGAATTCCTTGAACTTCAGGAACTCTCGTGTTCGTGGATCTTGAATGACGACTTCCAAATCTTCCTCTGCTTCGCGAGCATTGCCGAACAAGTCGTCCAATTCTCCACGGAGCTGTTCAGTTTCAGTGGCTGCGACCGGTCGAGCGGTTTCGTTCGATGTCGGAATTGCGTCGTTCTCGTTGGTATTTGGATTCGACGCGATTTGTTCTTCACCGGTTTCGGTTGGAGTCGGGGGCGTCGAACCGGTCGGCGCTGCCGGAATTCCCGGCGAACGCGGTGTCGTTGGAAATGGACCGGGAATGATTCTTATGCCGCCCGGGAATCCCGGATTCCGAAAGGGATCGCGAATTCCCGGGTACGGCCTTTGGGGCAATACCCCGCCGATCAAACCGCCCCCTGGTGGACAAAATCCCAATCCCCCACCACTTGCACATTGTGCAGCGGCGGTACTCAGATTTGCGGCGACAACAACAATGGCCAATGCAACTGGCAGGATTCTCATGACTTTGACCTTTCAAATACGTGACGTGTATGTGGAACTGCCATCTCATACGAGTTGTCACGACGCATGTGACAGAGAATTGATTGCGCACACTGAATTGCAAATCGATTCTGCAGCAGCACGCTTTACGATCGTGTAGCTTGCTGGGAAGAGAGCCACCGAACCTGCTTCATCGCGTAAAGCGGGCCACACATCATCTGGCATACGGTATCTGTCGACGGCGCGCGAGATGACTTTCGGCTTGTATAAGACCAACGGCGTTGCCACCGCGTCACTGTTCGACGTGCGCGGCTTCCACGCAAACGGATCGTCTATGGAACTTGCAAGTGCTTCCGGCTGTTCACATCAATGCGTGGCATGCTGAGCCCGAAACGTTAAGATCGCGCCGGTTACGTTGTTGGTGCAACCATCAACCGGTTAGTTCGCCGCGGCGACGCTCAAGCGCCGGTCCGCAGTATTCCAGCAATCCTAATTCGGCCAATTCGCGTTCGATGACATCAAGATTGCTGTCTTCCACAGAAGCTTCCACTTCGGCGACCAACAGGTCCGCAAACTTGTTGCGGGCTCGACGCATCTTCTGCCGCAGATTTCCATAAGTAATTGGCTCGCCCAATGCCTCGCTGACGATGGGAACCAAGTCCATCGAAGCGACTTCCGGATACTTGCGGCGAGCATCCAACACGGTAAAGAACGCATTGCCCGATGATTCCTGATAAGCCAACAGAGCATCCCAAGCTTTTTCCAGGAATGACTCGCGCCAGCTTTCGACGAACTCCTGTTCGCGCTGTTGGCAATCCTCATTGCTTCCAGGTTCGAAAACATCGTCAAGGACCTGCATTTTGTTGCGTTTTGATTGGCGGTGATAATCGACAACCATACGCGACAGTGTCTTCTTCAGATAATCACGGAATCGACCAAACTGAGGATTTGCATTTTGCAGTCGACCATTGAGAAACCGCCAGGCAAATTCCTGATAGACTTCGTCGGCAGCATCTTCGTTGCGCAACGCTCCGAGCAGGTATCGGCGAATCGCCTCGCCATAGCGGTCCAAAAGATCCTGCTGGGCAGCTTGGACTTCGGGGCCACCTTCTCCATGGGCCTGCTGCAGCATGGTCCAGGACGTGGCAATCAGGTTGATTCGGTTTGGTTGTTGCATGGCTGTATCCTTTATGGCCTGATGATACCGAATAGTGGGTCTCGGCGACTACCGGGGGACTGCGTGATTACATTCGTCGGATAGCAATGTCGATGAGCGTGGTTTTCGTGTTTTTGGATAACTCCGATACACTGGCGCACGATCGCGTCTTCAGTTCTCCACAAGGCCGACTTTTAGTTTCGTCAATTGTTCGTGAATGTAGCCTAGCAATCGCTCTTCCTCGTCGGAGCGTTCGCCCGATAGCCCTCCCGTGCGGTCAAGCAGTTGATTACGAATGTCGAGGAATCTCTGCTTGGCGACGATTGCATTTCCAGCGTCGAGTTCGTTCTGCGCGTGCTGCAATTGCCGCACGAAATCGAGTTCGCCTTGCCATGTGCTAATAATCTTCGGCAGACTGTCGGCCGCCTCCTCGACTTTCGTGGGTGACGTATCCATCAACAGGAGCAATCCGATGATGGCACAAATGCCGATGGTCATCATTTCCTTGCTCCTCGACGGTTTCGCCGAGGAATTCTCTTCATCGGAGGTCTCCAAGTCTTGAGAAACGTCGTCGACCTCCTCGAGTTCAAAGCCAGTTTGCTCCAAATCGGAAATTGGACGCGGCGTCGGGTCGCCGTCGGTTGTGAGGCGCAACTGTGTCCCATCATCGATCTTTAAGACTTGGCCGGCAGGCCAATTGACGGCTTGGCCGGACTCCAATGGCGATGTTCCGATCGTCACGGTGGAACTGTTCCGGTTGTGCACGATATATCCAGAATCGCGGTACTCTAGCGTGAGCGCATGCTCGGTTAGCGTTTTCGAAGGAATCTTGACATCGTTTTGTGTCGCACTTCCGATGCGGATCACCGGCTTTTCAATGGGATGTTGGGAGCCCGCCGTGATACCGGTTTCAACGACGATAAAAGCAGCCATGGATCACACTCCCGTTCTCAAGACTTCTCGACATCTTTTATTTAAGGTTCCCGCTAAACGGCTGACAAAGCCGGCAGCACAAACGTCGCCACAATCACCAACAAGCAGGCGACCATGGTGAGGATTCCGGGAAAAACGATTTTAACTTCAGCATCGGCAGCGGCGATCTCGCCCCATTGGGCCCGCTTGATCTGCATTTGTGCCGCCTGATCGCGGAGGATTTGGCTTAGCGGTGTGCCGAGCTCCTCACCTTTGTTGATGGCAAAGACAAGCTCATTCACGTTGGGGTCGCTCATGCGCTCCTGAAATGCCAAAAGCGCTTCGTACCGGGGCCGCCCTAATTCAATCTGTCGCAAGACGCGATCGAACTCTTCCCCGAGCGGATGCGTTTCGTGCTCGTTAACCACGCTTTGCATGCATTCGCCAAAACTACCGCCGGCTTCCATCATCAAAGCGATCAAATCGACGGCGAACGGCAGTCGTAGCCGGACAGTTTTTCGCCGGGCCGAAGCTCGCTCCTGCACGGAGCGGCATTCCAGCCAGGCATACGACAGAAACAAAACAGGCGCCACGACCATCGCCCAGCCGGGCTTGAAGGGAGCCAACAAAAGAAAGATCGCCAACCCGGCTAGCGCTCCGAGTACGGTCCGTGTGGCGACGAAATCTTCTGCTTTAAGATCCGCCGTTGTGCCGGATATCGGCAAATCGCGATCGAGCTGCTCAAACAGTTTGGGGAACAGCTCACGCAATCGTGGCCCCAATTCGTCGATCAGTGGCTCGGTCAGTTTGTAAACACCGTTTCCGACTCTCATCTGTTCGCGTCGGTTCTTTTCGAAGGGATGCCATTGATCGGACCGCCGCGATGTCACCAAAGTCAGCACGGTCCAAACCGTCCAGGCGACAACCGCCGCAACGGCTGCGGTGGCAATCAGATGCCCAATCGGTCCCCCGAGCAACTCGCTTGTGATCGCTAACATCATCTCCCTCCAACGTTGTTGTTTCTGCATTCGTGTACGGACACGGCGTGCGTATGTGACAGCGATTTGCCGCGGAATTCGTCGGAAAACTGAGAATTCGGAGGAAATGCGAACGGCTCGCACGCTGGACCACGTAAAGCGTGGTCAAATCGGCCCCGGAAACCCATTCTCATCCAGGGCACGCCGAGGGTAATTCTCTCGGGAATTCTCCAGCGGCGAGCGTTTTTCAAAAAACCTTGTCACACCGCGCAGTCAGTCCCGTAGGAGATGGCGAGCAGGAAAGATTGCTCAACTGGGCCCTTCGTGGTGAGGTGGCCGAGAACCTTCACGCCAAACTTTGGGAGAAATGACATGTTGACCACATTGACCAACGCGATGAAAAAGTTTCACAACGACGAAGACGGCCTCGAAGCCGTACAAGTCGTGATGATCGTTGCCATTGCTGCTTTGGTATTGATTGCCATGAGCAAGTTCGGCACGGACATCGTCAAATGGGCCAAGGGCGTTTTCGAAAACGACCTCAAGAAGGCCAAGATCACTTATTGATGACCCGTTCGTGGTTCCGGCTATTTCCTCGCCAACCGATGTGGGGAACAGGATTGTGGTCGCCGTCGAGTCCCGTGAGTTCTCAACCACCTATGACTCTACACAGGACGACGTGCGACTACCCTGCTCCCTAACTTTTTGGCAACGACCCGACGAGATTCAAACTCGTATTCCCCGCATTTGAAATCAATGATGGCCTACAGGGGCTGGCGCGATGTTGACAGCAACCAAAGACTCGACCTGTACGATGCCGATCGCGAAATCGACTTCGTCGAATTTCTTAAGACGCCAGGTTCCCGAGGCTCTGGGCTATGCCGCGTTGGCAGTCTTCGGCTGGATCGTGATGCAACCGCTTGGCGGCCTTATTGGCACGATCAGCGGCCTGATCCTGATTTTGCTAATCGTGTGCAGTACAGCAACCGATCTAAAGGCCCGCAAGATTCACAATTCTCTCACGTATTCGTTGCTCATCGCCGCATTGGCACTGAACCTACTGGCAAGCATCTTGCCCGATCAGTTGGAAGTGGGCACGATCGGAATCGCGTCTAGTCTCGCGGGAACGATAATCTGCTTTTTTGTCATGCTATTCCCCTACGGAATGGCAGGCGGTGGGGCGGGTGACGTCAAGCTGGCAACCGTTCTGGGAGCACTTTTAGGTCCGCAAGTGGCACTATTTGCCATCGCTGTCTCCTATGCCTGTGCCGGAATGGGGATTATCGTCGTCGCGGCTTACCGTAAAGGCTTACTCAACCTGGTAATGGCGCTGCTACGCAGTGCTGGGGCCAAACTGCTTCCGGCATATGTTTTGCCACCGAACGAACAACAACGAGCGCTTGTCATGCAGCCGGTTCCATTGGCACCATTTTTCGCCATGGGAACGTTGCTGACAGTACTAGGGGGCATTTCGTGATGAGACGCCGCATCGCATCCCAACAGACACTATGTCACAAACGGTCGGGAATGACGTCGGTCGAAACCGTGATGTCCGCCGGTGTGCTGATTCCGATCGGAGGGGCACTGTTCTTCCTGGCTGCGGAAGCTCTGCCCTACCTCTTTGCGGCTATTCAGGATGTCGTTTGCCTCCCCTACCTGTGATCGGCAGCGAACATCCCAATCCGACGGTATAGGCCCTCATCGATCAGCGATCGCGGTCTGCCCGTCGCCCCCCAATCCTCGGGTTGCAGCGTGCCACGCCGCTTCTGCGTTATTCACAGGGGATTTGTCCTCGTTGCTG
>JANQRQ010000343.1 GCA_028284485.1 Planctomycetaceae bacterium
AAATGCCGGCTGTCATCGGTCAGTTTCACATGCACGCTGACGGCATCGCTATTCCGTAGCACCTCATCAAGTTCAGCATACTGAAAGTCGAACCGTTCCGACTTTTCTGGCGAAGGATGAAAAGACCAGGCGAGAACCCGCATCCCGAACGCTCTCGCCAATCGAATCATTTCGCAACCGATGTTGCCAGTGCCGATGACTCCTAGCGTTTTTCCCCGGAGTGATGTCGCAAGAATTCGTGGCCAATTGCCTGCCTTCACCTCACCGGTCAGATAGGCAACCTTGCGAGAAACCGCAAGCAATAACGCAAAGGCATGCTCTGCCACAATCGGTGCGGTCTTTCCTGGAATGTTGCAAACCACGATTCCCATTTCGCGTGCCGCCTCCAAATCGATCGAATCGGTGCCGATCCCACACACGGTAATCATTTTCAGATGGGGAAGTTGCTTGAGGTCGTCGGCTCGCCAATGAACCTGGCCCCGCGAATTGATTAAAACGGCGGCATCGCGGGCGCGATTGAGTTTTTCCTCTGCGTTCGATGGTCGCGACGTATGCACCACAACTTCACCAAATGGTGCCAAATCAGCGAGGTGCGGCGAACCTTGAATCTGAGGGGGTTCGTCTCCTGGAATGACGACGAGTGGTTTATCAGATGTGGTCATTTTCAAATCCTCTTCGGCGGACCGCATGTTTTAAGCTCGAAATTGGTACAGCTTTCGCCGGTCGTTTTGAATCCGTCGGTCATCGTCGGACCGCACAGCGAAAGAATTGGAGCGAATCGGCCTTTGGCAAACAGTCTAAACGTGTAAAAAGCCCGACGGCAAGCCGCGAAGATTTCAGGCCGCTTGACAACAAATAATTGACTCTGCTTCGGGTTCACATATCATAAAGGTCTCAAACAGCGGGCCAGGATGCTGTCACAGTAGGGAGATTTCCTATGAGAATTATCGAACGCGAGAAGCTTATTCGGGCCTGCTTCACAATGGTGGCGACATCGGCCATCGTCTGTCTTGCTTGCACGACATCATTTTCACAGGTCTGCCCGACGACCGGTGCGCCAATCGGCGCCGGTGCTGCAGGTGTCGGAGCTGGCGCCGCAGGCGGTGCGGGTGCCGCAGCAGGCGGAGCAGGAGCACAGGCGGGGGGCGGAGCCGCCAATATTCAGGGCGGCGGCCAAGCTTCCATCGGTGGATTCAATCCTCTCGCAACATTGCAACTTTTTACGCAGACCCAGCAGATGATGTCGATGCCCCGCTCGTATGCGGGAAGCGGTTCTCGTCAATCGACGATGCGCCGCAGGACATCGACCGTGCGGCGTCCAACCTCTGCGAGCCAGAAGACAAACGGTACAGCTGCGAATCAAGCATCCTCCTCGGCGAAACCGAAAAGTAGGAAGGCCACACTAGTCGAACGGTTGAAACAACGCGAAGCTGAGCGGAAACGTGCCCGAGCGGAACGGACCAAGCCAGTAGCGACACAAGCTGCAGCCACGACGACAACAAAATCAAACTGACATACAATTTGCGGTAGCTAAACCGTCGGACCGACCGCCGTGATTTCTTCACGGCGGTTTTTTGTTATGTTACAGCTCATGCAAATGAACTCGTCCTGTGCAGAAACGACCGCACCTCGCGGGCCTTCGATTCATTTCCACGTAAAGGTCATGCGCCATCCATGAGTAAACCCAACGTTTTGGTCATCACCACCGATCATTGGCCGGCTTCGCTTTTGGGCGTTGCAGGTCATTCTGCAATTCAGACTCCAACACTGGACCAACTGAGCCGCAACGGCATTCGTTATACGAATGCGTATAGCGAATGTCCTATTTGTATTCCGGCACGACGGACGATTCTGACAGGCACGCCCCCGCGGGTGCATGGCGATCGAACCTTTCAAACGACGTTGACCATGCCGGAGCTTCCGACCATTGCCGATTGCTTTCGAGACGCCGGTTATCAAACTTATGCCGTTGGAAAGCTTCACGTCTTTCCCCAACGAAATCGAGTCGGCTTCGACGACGTAATTCTGGCCGAAGAAGGCCGGCCACAATGGGGCGTGGTCGACGACTACGATATCTTCCTCGGAGACCAAGGCTTCGCCGGGCGGCAGTTTGATCACGGAATGAGCAACAACGAGTACTCCGCCCGTCCGTGGCATCTGCCGGAAGACTGCCACATCACCAATTGGGCAACGCGACAGATGTCGCGAATGATTCGGCGTCGCGACCCGACTCGACCCGGTTTTTGGTATCTCGCGTATACACACCCGCACCCGCCCTTGGTGCCGCTCGACCATTACTGGGATTTTTACCGCGATGTGGAACCGGACGGCCCTTACGTCGGCGAATGGGCCAAGGACTTCGAATCCCTGCCCTACCGTGTCAAACTGCAGCGAGCCGGTTGGCCCACTTTGGGGGCAAAGGCCATTCAAACGGCGCACCGGGCCTTTTACGCGTTGTGTACGCACATCGACCATCAACTGCGCGTCGTCATCGGCACTTTGCGGGAGGAAGGCCTCCTCGACGATACCATCATCATGTTTAGCGCCGACCACGGCGACATGCTCGGGAACCACGGCTTATGGGCGAAGCGCACGTTTTACGAAGGATCAGCCAACATCCCAATGATACTGGTTGGCTCTGCTAATGATCAACGCGTGGGAGACCATCGCGTCGACGCTCGACTGGTCGGCTGGCAGGACATTATGCCGACGGTACTCGATTTGGCTGGATTGGAAATCCCCGAATCGGTCACCGGCCTATCGATGGTTGGAGACCAAAAGCGAGACTACTTTTACGGAGAGTGCAATGAAGGCCCCAGTGCAACGCGGATGATCCATGACGGACGCTTTAAGTTGATTTACTACCCAACCGGGCACCGCATACAGCTATTCGATTTGGAAACGGACCCGCGAGAATTGAATGACCTTTCCGATTCGGAATCACACAAAAAACACCGTGACGAATTGCTACAGGTATTGACGGATGAGCTCTACGGATCTGATGAGGACTGGCTACGTGATGGGAAACTCGTCGGTCTGCCGGATGTACCACTGGAGACACTGCCGAATCGAGGGTTGTCGATTCAGCGGGGTGTACACTGGCCGCCGCCACCGATGACAACGCCGGTCGCGGAACCGAAGGACCGCACGATTCAGTAAGCAGACGCCGTAGTGAATCCTACGCGTCAGACCAAAGCCCGCAAACGTGAGAGTGGGAATCGAAATATGTCCGTCGATCTACCGCAAACGATTCGATTAAGTATCCTGCTCCTCATTGCGACCGCCGGTTCGCGGTCCGATGCAGATGAATCGTCATTTGAAGAAATCGGCCGGTTCAGTATCCCCCAAGCCCATCAAGGAGTAGCGGTCGACCAAACCGCGTTCTACGCGATTACTAATCGAGAGATTGCCAAATACCAAAAGACCACCGCAGCGCTAATCAAGCGCTGGAAAGCCCCCGCAGATTCGCCGATCCGTCATTTGAATAGTGGTATCGTCAAAGACGGGCGGCTCTATTGTGCCCATTCCAACTACCCTCAGATCCCCATGACCAGTTCGGTCGAGATTTGGAACGCCGACTCGCTCGAACATGTCGGATCACATAGCTTTGGCACGGATTACGGATCGCTGACATGGGTCGACTGGCATAACGAATCGTGGTGGGCCGTTTTCGCACACTATTCCCGAGAGAATCGCGCTGCTCCTGGCAAGGACAACCGCTGGACGACGCTGGTCCAGTTCGACAAGGATTGGCAACGCCAACAAGCGTGGGTATTTCCACCCGAAGTTCTTAAGCGGTTCGGAACATACAGCAATTCCGGCGGTTCCTGGGGCCCCGATGGCCGGTTGTATTGCAGCGGCCACGACGAAGCGGAAGTCTACGCATTGAAGCTTCCTGACAGCGCCTCGACATTGGTCCTCGATGACATCCTGCCGCTTAATATCACGGGACAAGCGTTCGTTTGGGACCGATCGAAGCCGGGCACCCTTTACGGAATCAACCGAAAACAACATCAGGTCGTTGTTTTTCGACTTCGGGGTGAAACCCAGGCCAATTGAGCAGGTCGCGCAAGAACGCACGTGCGTGCGGTGATCCCTTTGTACCGACAATTCCGCTCAACCATTTGTCCCGGTCTCCAGCGGTTTGTGAACTGCCGCACCGACAGTCGAAAGATCGCCCGCTAAACTGCACTACCTCTGAGCCTTGGAGTCGGGTGGCCGGGGCTGGACAAAGCAAAGCGAAGGAAGCCCGGGTTTCGGGCTAAGCTCTCCAACCCCGGCCACTCTAACTTGAAGCTCTGACCAAGCACAACCAGGCAAGAAGTCTATTCAAATTAAAGATGGCAGGAGCACGAGAGCCCGCATGTCAGTCGAACAACAGCCTGCCGGAGATGCGGACGCAGAAAACGCCCCGCGGGACGCGTCCGATCGGCCAAACCCACAGCGTTGGAAAAAAATCGCTGTGCTCGCCACGACCGTGGCTGTATTCGCCGGCGCTTTTTTCTTGTTCCGCGAACATCTATCACCGCAAAAACTGGCTGATCAGGAGGCCGTTTGGCAGTCATTTCGCGATCAGCATCCCGTTCTCGTTTACGGCTTGGCATTTCTGATCTATGTCACGGTTACGGGGCTTTCGTTGCCGGGCGCAACAATTATGACATTGCTGATAGGTTGGTTTTTCGGATTCTTTCGAGCAATGATTCTGGTCAGTTTTGCTTCAACGACGGGAGCGACGATTGCATTCTTACTAAGCCGCTACCTTTTGCGCGATACCGTCCAATCGAAGTTTGGCGAACGACTGGCAGGGTTTAATCGCGCTTTGGAGCAGGAAGGTGCCTTCTACCTGTTTACGCTGCGATTGATTCCCTATGTGCCGTTTTTCGTGATCAACGTGGTCATGGGGCTGACTTCGATTCGTGCCGTCACCTATTGGTGGGTGAGTCAAATCGGTATGCTGCCCGGCACTGCCGTTTACGTGTACGCGGGCGATCAAATCCCGTCTCTGCAAGACTTACTCGCCAAGGATCCGGGAGAAATCCTCACGCCTCAACTCGCCGTCGCTTTTGTTTTGCTGGGATTGTTTCCGATCTCCGCCAAACGATTGCTTTCGTATTTTCGGCCAAAGCCGAGTCAATCGAATTCTTCAACGGTTCCAGAATAGATTCGGCGAATCCAATGTGGGGTAGCAGGCCTGTCAAAGTCGACGCTCCCAGGACAGAGGCTAATGTTCCCCCGCGACGTCTCATTTCAGTGTGGTGGAAGGTCACAATCGACCGGCGGCCTGCCATAATACTTCCAAGTTCCTCTCTCGATCTAACCGGACTAGACTCCATCTAGTTTTACCTTGGCGGCTGGCGCACTGCGAGTCGCGTCGAAAACAACTCGAAAGTCCCCATGCCCATTCTGGATACGCTTTAGGAGTCACTCGATGCCGAACGTCGTGCAAGTCTTGCCCGTCGACGAGCATAACCAAACGCTTGTCTCGAATGTTCATCCTCCGGACTGGGTCAATCCCAAACCAGAGGGCCGATACAACCTGGTGGTTATCGGCGCCGGCACGGCCGGTCTAGTAACGGCTGTTGGTGCCGCCGGAATGGGCGCTAAAGTCGCCTTGATTGAACGCCATTTGATGGGTGGAGACTGCCTGAACGTTGGATGCGTTCCTTCAAAAGCTTTGATTCGAGCCGGAAGAGCTATCCACGCGATCCGTACGGCCGACCGCTTCGGCGTCAATGTTCCGGACGGAACGGAAGTCGACTTTCCCGCCGTGATGGAACGGATG
>JANQRQ010000022.1 GCA_028284485.1 Planctomycetaceae bacterium
GCGACGGGCATTGATATCTCATCGACTGCGATAAAACGCGCCATCAAGCAGGCACAAAATGTCGGCAACATCGACTTCTACGTTCTCGATCTTGTCGCCGAAGATGTCGCGAAAGTTGCCCCCGAAGGCCGGTTCGACCTGATCGACTGCAGCCAGGTCTTGTCTTATTATTCCGTCGATCAACTGGCAGCGACGCTGACGCGGCTGGCGTCGGCGCTTTCCGACGACGGCTATTTGCTGGTGACAAATACGTCGGAAGGAAATCGCTATCAGTTAAGCGACATGCTGCAACTGTTGACCAACGACTTTTCAATCGTTCAGTCGCAGCAACTTGATAATCACTACATGGTGCTTGCCGTTCGGAAGCGCCCCTTTCTCTGTATCACGATCGACTACGAAGGATGGGACGACCTGGGTGGCACGGGCCGCACCGGA
Source organism: Planctomycetaceae bacterium (assembly GCA_028284485.1). Lineage (GTDB taxonomy): Bacteria > Planctomycetota > Planctomycetia > Planctomycetales > Planctomycetaceae > JANQRQ01. The sequence goes on from JANQRQ010000022.1 coordinate 436, forward strand.
ATCCCCAATGTCGATTTGCTGATCAGTAACACGAACGAATTGCTAAAGCTTACCGAGCAGTCCGGCGGCAGGCTGACACTATTTGCAGAAGTCGCTCAGATCGATTTTTGGCAGCAGCACGCGCCACATGTTGCGGAAGCGATGATTTCACAATTGCAACAGGCTCATCAGCGTGGGCACGGGGTCGAACTCCACTTGCATCCCCGCTGGGTCCGCGCGTTGGGCGCGACGTTTGATCGGGAAGCCGGGCAAGCCTGTCTCGCCATGGATAAGGCTCATCTGGCGGCACTTAGCGATGACGAACTCCGCGATACAATTACGTGGGCCGATGGTTACCTGCGCGACATCATCCGCCAAGTCGACCCAACCTATCGAGCGACCGCATTTCGAGCGGGGGCCTATCAAATCCAGCCGCATTGCGAGGTGTTTCGCGTTCTGAAGGACTTGGGCTACGACATTGATAGCAGCGCCTGGAAAGGCGGATTCACCGAGGAGAAGGAAGGCATTCGTGGATTCGATTTTCGCCAGCTTTGGACTTCGCACGAACCCTATTATCCGGCCTCAGATGACATCAACCTGCCGACGGATCAGTCGGAGACTGACACATTACTTGAAATGCCAATCGCTGCGGAAAGTGGGCGAACCCTCAACATCGATTCCTTGTCGGCCGATCAATTCTGCGAACAGGCGGACTCGCATAATGGACAGCATTTGATTGCCATCGGTCATTCCAAATGTATGACGGCCGAGAAGCTCTCGAACTACGAACAAATCATGCAACGGTTGCATGAACAGTATGCTTTCTCTGCCATTCACAACGCCGGCCTCGATTTCGCAAATTCGTCCGAAGGAGACAACACCGACCGCCAACGTGCAATCGCGCTCGCCTACTACGAACGAATTCTTCCACGCCTCAGCACAATCGAGTCTTCCTTAACTCCATACAACCAGGGAAAAATCGACTCCGCCCGCCAATTGATCGATCAGTTGAAAGAACACAATCGCACAGTTCGCGTCGTGGACTTCGGCTGTGGTACGGGCGAATTGTTTACGCTACCCATCGCCAGTCGTCTCAAAGACGACGAGCGTGTCGAATTCACAGGATTCGACGTCGACCCGGCCAGTATTGTCAGGCTGGAAGCCCATATTCGCCGCAATGAAATCTCGAACTTGTCTGCCACCTACGAAGACTCGCAACTACCAAACGAGGGTTATGACCTTGTTTGCTGTCTTGAAGTTTTGGAGCACCTGGAAGATCCGCAGCCAATCGTTGACAGGCTTGCGGAACTTGTCGCGCCCGGTGGTCTTCTCTACTTGACAATTCCCAATGGTTTCGGACCGGCGGAGATCGAATCCAATACGCGCAAATCTCTGAAGCGGTTTATCGTGAAATCCGACTTCCTGCTCAAGATGGCAGTGCGAATCAAACGTCTTCTCATCGGGTCACCTGTTCCTCAATCCGAGGAAACCACTCGAGAGATTGCCCCGACGGAAACGATGCATGTTGCGAATAACGTGCACGTTCAGCAATATTCTCGCCGTCGAATAAAATCGATGTTTGAGAATTCAACATTGAATCTGGTCGAACAGGGGAACAGCGCATTCTTGACCGGGTTGTCAGCCCGAGTCTTACGATTCATTCCCGGAATGGTGAATTTGAACTTGCGGCTAACCAATAAGGTCCCGGGAATCATCGCCTCAGGCTGGTACTTCGTCTTCACCAAACCGCCCCGACAACAATGAAAAAGTTTCTTAGCGGTTTCTTCCTTTTGCTTGGATCGCACGGTGCGCGGCTTGCCGGACTCATTGCGTGTCAGGCAATTCTTGTGCGCTGCGCGGGAGAAACTCAGCTCGGACATTTTTCTTACTTTGTTGGTGTATTTACACTCCTGGGAACGCTAGCCGACCTGGGGATCGGACCCACTGCCGCCAAAGAGGTCGCCGAAGCACCTTCCGATTCGCAGGCGCGGGCGTGTGCCGCTGCGATGCGGCGAAAACTCGTCATTCCCTTACTGGTCTATTTGGTCCTTGCGATCGGCAGCGCATTCGTCGCGTCGAATACGATGTCTGAGAGTTTATTTTGGCCGGGAGTCTGGGGGAGCTTACTAGGGGCCGGATTTGCTATTCAAGTTCCGTTGCGTGATCTCTTGTCGGGAAAAAGGGATCTCGTCGGAATGGCCGTACTGAATTCCGTCCCATTTTTTACCAGCGCTGTTGGAATCTCGTTGCTGGCATGGGCCTCGCTGCTAAGTGTCGGAACGTCGATCATTATCGTAACAACGGCTCATACAATGACCTGCCTCGTTCTACTGCAGCGCGCGGTTGGAGGGGCAGCTGCAACCGAAAACGCATTGGCAGAATTTGAGAGTGCGAGACGGCGATATGGGTGGGGAGTTTCTGTGGGCCGGATCGTCGGACTGGGCGCATTCTTGCTCGATGTTCCCATTCTGGGTTTCTTTTGGGAAGGACATCTTGCGGCCTACGCCGCCATTAAGACGGTTTCCCAGCCATTCGCGGTTGCCAGCACCATCGTCAGCCGCATGGTGTTTCGAAAGCTGGTTTCGGCAACGTTTATTCCAAAGCGCTACCAAATCCTCAACTTGTTTCAGGCGATGGCCTCGGGAACGTGTTTGCTGCTTCTCGGCTTCCCGGCGATTCGATTCATCTACGTAATGGATCCAGGACCCTTACGGCTTGCCTTGATGGCGCAAGCCACGGCCGTTGTCGCGAATGTCATATATAGCATGTACAACACTTATCTCGGCGCTCAGGGAAGAGGCCGGTTACTCGGCGTGGGCGGCGTCGGATTTGGCTTGGTGTCGCTCATAACAAATTGCGTGCTCATCCCCTGGCGTGGCGTCGAAGGAGCGTGTTTGGCTAACGCCATTTGTAATACGTCTTGGCTGGTATTTTGTCTTATCTGCTACAAGTGGAAATCAACCAGCCACGAAACAGAATCGCAACCAGAATTACATCCGATCTCTGACCAAGTCGACGATTTCGGATCGAAATCGCGGGTCGCCTGAAGTCTAGGCGATTCGTGTCTGAAAAAACTAATAACATTCAAACTTCACAAGGGCATACCTAAGGAACTGCGGGTGAGCGTAAGCAGTTATGCAATTCTCTGGGCAGGATTGGTCGCCGTACTACTGACACTGACTCGTCGGCGCTGGACGAGTGTCAGTTGTGTCGGTGCCTACGTGGTCAGCTACCTTGTGATGGATTATGTCGGACTCGTGTTTTTAGGTTGTGGTTACGAATTCGAGACGCGCGAAACTCCCTATGTGCCGGAAGAATCACTCAAACTGGCAATCCTCATCGCTAGTTTGGGCATCACTTTCTTCCTCGTCGGCATCCGACTGACGGAAACGCTATTCGGTGCCCCACGCATCTATTCCAACCATTGTATTCTCCCCGTCGCAGCCGATAGTCCCTTGGGAATGCGGAAGCGGCTGGTCGGAGGGCTCGCACTCATCTATGCCTTAATATTTCTTTTTCTTGCGCGCCATGACCTGCCGGCAATTTTTCGGTTCGTTCTCTCGGCAGATGCCTACGGCCTCTATCAATACCGACTGGATACCGTTTCCCAAAACCTGACCCTGCTCGTTACGGTGACCTATAACCTTCTACCGTTTGCCGCCTTGTGCGGAATCATCATCTTTTGGAGACAGCGGAGTCTTTCGACTTGGGTCTTCGTGCCGACGTTCTTTCTGGCCTGTTTGGGAAAAGTCATTCTCGTCCACAAAGAACCGTTAACGGTATTTGTGATTCAATGCTGTATTGTGTGGTTCCTGTTGCGGGCCAATCAGGGGCAAAACGATGACGATGTGAAGTTCCACAGAGCGTCGACACTCGTCAGAGGTGCTGCAGCCGTCTTCGTCACATTTGCCATCATGACATTGCTGATGTGGAAGACTCATGAACTCGACTATTTCGTGGCATCGCCGATCGAAGAAATCAAGATGTCAGCCAAGTTGGTTCTTGAACGGGTATTCGGCAGAGTTTCGAATGGGTACATCTACATTGCCGACATGGTCCCCGATCGGTACCCGCACTACGGTTTTCACAACTCACTGATGTGGGCCCGCGCGATGGGCGGCGAATTCGTGCCCATCAACAAAGAGATTTTCCTGGACACGCATTCCAACATGTGGGCTGGTTCCATCTCATCGGATTCGCTGATCAATTACTACGGCGGGTTTGGTATGTGGGGGTTGATTGGGTTTTCCACACTGCAAGGAATGTTTTTGGCTGGAATCGATCTGTGGATCTCCCGCCGACCGGCCACTCTGGGATGGTTGGTGGTCCTGGTCTTCATGATGTCATTCTGCTTCTATTTAACCGAGACAACTCTCTTCGGTGCCCTCATGGGATTCGGGGGTATATCCTTCTTCATCCACGCAATTTTGATTAATCCGTTGCATCCCCAACAAGAAGAACCGTTCGTACTGGATTCGATCGGTGATGATTCCCCGTGGGCACGTGCAGCGTAATTCGCACTCAAATGGGCATGCATAGAGATAAGGAGATCTTTTCATGCAACAAGCTACACAGTCGTCAACAACAACTTCTCGCGTGAAAGACTTCTGGGAAGCGGGAAGTTGCGGGACCAACCGCACGGATCGGCCAAAGCATACGCGAGAATACTTTGCGGAAATCGAGGAATTCCGGTATCGCTACGAGCCATATATTCACCAGTTTGCACAGTTCACTCGTTGGTACGGCAAAGACATGCTTGAGGTCGGCGTCGGGGCCGGATCCGATTTCCTGCAATTCGCGCGCGGCGGTGCCCATGTCCACGGCGTCGATTTGACGGAAGAAGCCGTTGAGAATGTTCAAGCTCGCTTGGCTCTCGACGGGTTACAGGCCGCCGATTTGCAAGCCTGTAACGCGGAGCGGCTTCCCTATGCCGATGAATCGTTTGATCTCGTCTATAGCTGGGGAGTGATCCATCACGCGGAAAATATGGAGCGCGTCTTCGATGAGATCTATCGGGTCACGCGACCTGGCGGAACTGTCAAAATCATGGTCTACAACGTGAATTCGACTCATACCTGGTTCAAGTACATCTGGCACGCGCTACTTCGGGGGAAGCCGTTTCACGGTCGTCGTTGGGCCATTTATCACTTTCAAGAAAGCTACGCCACAAAAGTGTACAGCCGTAGCGAGATTACTCAGTTGCTGAAACAGTATCCGCATCGTGACGTGCGCTTCTCGTTTTGGGACCAATTGATTCGGCCCGGCGCAAAGTTCGAAACCACACGAAGACTTATTCAAAACTTGACTCCACCGTCCATGCGCTGGTACATGGCATTTGAATTTCAAAAAGAAAGTCGTTGACAACCATGTGTGGCATAAGCGGAATCATCAGCACGCGGCAAGGCCCGGCCATTCACGAATCACATGTCCGGGAGATGATTGCAACCATGGCTCATCGTGGGCCGGATGGTGACGGCGTTTGGATCTCAGACGACAACAAAACGGGATTGGGTCATCGTCGACTGGCCATTGTCGATCTCTCCGAGGCCGGTCGCCAGCCTATGGGAAATCGTGACGGATCCATTCAAGTGACATTCAACGGGGAGATTTACAATCACCGCGAATTGAGATCCGATCTCGAATCACGTGGGTTTCAATTTCGATCACAGTCCGACACAGAGGTTTTGCCGTATCTCTACGAACAGTACGGCGAAGCAATGATTGAACGACTCGATGGCGATTTCGCCTTTGGTTTATGGGACAGCCGGAAACAGAAACTGATTTTGGCGCGCGATCGCGCTGGTCTGAAGCCAATCTATTTCACGAACTTGGGCAACCAATTTCTATTTGCTTCGGAGATCAAGGCGCTACTCACACATCCTGGAGTGGCACGCGATATCGACGAAGAAGCCCTGTACCATTATCTGACTTTTTTGGTAGTCCCGCCGCCCTTCACCCTCTTCCAGGGAATTTCGAAAGTCCATGCCGCCGAATGCCTGACACTCGATCTCCGTGATGACGGATTTCAAATCCGATCGCGGCGTTATTGGGAACCGCTGCCAAATCAATGCGAGTTGCAACATTCGAACTTGGATGGACAGTTTCGCGACTTGTTCGGACGAAGTGTGGAAAAGCGACTCATGAGTGACGTCCCCGTGGGTGTGCTTTTTTCCGGAGGAGTGGATTCCACTTTAAATGCGGCCTCGTTTGCAGCGGCGATCGCACCGCAAAAAGTCCGCACGTTTCATGTGGGAGTCGAAGGCACAAAGATTTTCGACGACGAAACCGATTTCGCCACGTCGATGGCCCTCAGACTAAATACCGAACATCATCAAGTCCGCATTACGGAATCTGATTTGTTAGACGCAATGCTCGGTATTGCCCGCCAGCAAGATGAGCCGTTGGCCGATCCGGTGTGCGTTCCCTTGTACTTCGTGACGAAGCTCGCACGCGAAACCGGAACCACCGTATTGCATGCTGGGGAAGGTGCGGACGAAATCTTTTGCGGCTATGACAAATACCGCCGATTCATGGACTATCGGGACCGATTCTGGAGCCCGCTTTGCCGTCTTCCTCGATTCGCCCATCGCCTGGCATTCGAACTTCTGAAACGTGGGCATTCCAAAACGTGCCGCAAAATGGCTGATTCCATTCTTCGCATGGCGCGCCGCCAAGAGTTTTTTGTTTCATCTTCGGTCGCTTTCTATGAATACGAGAAGCAATCGGTTCTCGGCAGAGATTTTCGCAACAGGCACGAACATACCGACTCGTTCAATGTTGTTTCACCGATGTATGACCGGGTCGCCGAGCACATACCGAACGCGACATTTCTTCAGATTCTGACATATATCGAACTACAACTCCGTCTTCCGGAGTTGCTACTCATGCGAGTCGACAAGATGTCGATGCTCAATTCCGTCGAAGTTCGAGTGCCATTCCTTGACCGCGATCTCGTCGACTTTGCACTGTCGGCACCGGAATCGTTTAAACTGCGCGACGGGATCTCCAAAGAGCCAGTCAAACGAATGGCGGCTGAATTCGTCCCCCGTGACTTAATCTACCGACGAAAATCCGGATTTGGTGCTCCCATCCAAGAGTGGTTTGCCTCAAAGCTCGGACGAGATATGGATGATCAACTGCAAGCGGACCGACACATGCTAGGACAATGGTTTGATGTTGCCGCACTGCGAAAGCGTCTACAGCAGCCACCGCCCACAGCAAACGACGCGTTTCAATTGTGGGTGATCTATAACTTCATGCTGTGGAGACGCTCGTTCCTCGATGTTCCGCAACGCGCAGCAGCGTAGAATGTCTCACCAACTTTTGCCGATTGCCACCCGCTGAAGTTCAACAGCTTCGGCTGCCGAACGCCTTGTTCGACGTCGCAACCATTCCACAACGTCGATGCCCGTAATTAGCGCCAAACCGGAGCATTCTCTGCGGCGTTCATGATCGGTGCGGAGGGCGAGATCTGCTGATCGAGCCGCGCGTGCTGCGCCTTGTCGAGCAACTGCCTTACAGTTTTGTCAGAGGGAGATCGTCGCAAACACCAGCGCAATTCTTCGATCGCGGATTCGTAATCCTTCTGAATCATGTACAACGAGGCCAATTCCCGATGCAACGCAGCATCGGTTGGTGCGTGTTGGACAGCTCGGTCGAGGCATTCGGTCGCTCGTGAAAGTTGATCGGCAAACGCAAACATCCGGTAAGCTCGATACCACGCCCGCGATCCAACAGGGCCGGTTCGAACAGAGGCGTCTTGCGACAACAATTCCCCGTAGCTGACGGCAACAATTTTCGCCTGATCGTTTCGGCCAATGTTGCGGTAAGCCTGATAGATTTGCCCCATCGCCTCCATATCGGGGTCGAATTCTGTCAGGAAGAACTCTGCCGGCATTTGCGGCACTAACAATTCCAGGATTCTTAGACGATGGTCGGAGTCTTCCCGAAACGACAGCTTCCAATGAGCGATCGCCGATTCCGCATCGCCCGCGAGGATTGCCTCACGGCCGGCGGCAAATCGCACCGCGCTTTTGTGGGGTCGCAATAATAAGGCCTGTTCAATCAACGGCGGCACGATGTCCCCATTGGCGCCTTCGAGAAATGAAAGGCCTGCAAGTGCCACGTAGCACTCTCCTTGCAGGGGACATAGTTCGAGCGCCCGATGTGTATGATGCAGTGCTTGATGCAGGTAATTCATGTTGTCGCCGATGGCGACCGTCAACCACCCATTCAATGCATCTCGCGATTCGAACTGAGACGCAAACGCGGAGTTGCGAATCTGCACAAGATTGACCGAGTTCACTGCATCCTTTTGTTTCAAATCGAATTGGCCCAAATGAAGGCTGGCCAGCCGAGAGTGAATCCGAGCGTTATTGGGATCCCAACGCAGGGCCTGTTGCAATTCCTGGATGAGGCTTGACGCGTAGGTCTCTTCACTCTCGTCGCTGTCGCTAAAGGCGACCATTTGTCGAAGATACTCATCCCAATGGTGCGCTGCTAACGCCGGGCCCGTGCGTTCGTAGACCATGATCGCCGACAAGACGCAGACCGCCGCCGCTATCAGCCCCCAGCGAAATCGGCACAACATGCCGCTGCAAATCGCTGTCGCTGTCGAGTTCCTCTGCCGGTTAAGCTGCCGAAGTCGGCAAGCACAAGCCAGTTGAATCACCGTTATCGACATGCAGGCCGGAATATACCAAACGAAATCCCATATCGACTGCGTCAAGCTCACTGCGAGTCCTGCTGTCAAGACGGCTGCCAGCGAGAGGGATTGAGCGGATGATTGGCGTTGGATCGTGCAAAAGCTCCACCAACAACACAAACCGATCGCGACCAACAATAAAGTCAATCCGGCAATACCGGTCTCCATTAAAACCTGAAGGTATCCATTCTCCGAGTGAGTGAACTCCACATGGGAAAAGTCGTCGTAATATATCGGATAAACTTCAGGATGACTGGCAGCACCGGTCCCAAGCCAGGGAAAATCCGATGCCGCTTCCAAGTCTGCTGACCACAGTTTTCGTCGCGAACCGTTATGATCCAGGTCGTCGAGCTTTCCGGAATTCATCGCCGAAAACTCTCGCATCAGCGATTCCGAACCGAATATCATGACGGCTGCTCCCGCAACAACGCCGACGCCAAGCAGCATCATTAAACTGCGTTTCCCAAGCAATCCGTGGCGTGCAAACAAGGTGACGCAGATTGCTGTCGCCAGAAACATGACGACAACGCCGCCGCGCGACATTGTGAGAATTCCAGCAAGCGCGACGCATCCTAGTCCGCCGCACAAGGCATACGTCAAGGCCGTCTGATTCGTCGGTGACGAGAACCGACGGCTTGCATGGGTGGACGAATCTCGGCTGCGGGCTCGGCCTTTCTTTTGAACGCGCTGTCGCTGAATCCACCAAATCAATGGCGCGATTCCCAATGCCAAGAACTGAGCGCAGTGATTCGGATTGCTAAATGTCCCTTTGACCGATTGAGTGGTATCCCGGAACGGATGCTCGTAGATCCATAGAAAATTACCATTTCCGAACAAAAGTTGGGCCAAGCCAATGACTGCCATAAGGGCGGCTGCGATCGCAATCCAGCGAGTGAACCGTTCGATATCGCCGATTTGTTCAATTCGTTGAACAACCACAACGAACAAAAACGCGAATGCCGCAAACATCACCAATCCGCCTTGTGTGGCGATGGGTGTTAGCGAGATACGCGACCATGTTCCCAGTGACTGATCGGATCCTGCCTGGACCGTCCACATCGGAATCACATCCGAGATCGCCGGCGATACGGCCTCTAACAGCGATGCGGGCAGGGGAATCAGTTGCAGAGAAATCAGAAACAGGGAAGCCAGAATCACCCATTCGGCGCCAGTCCAGCGCCACTTGCTGCGGCCTTGAATCGATTGACGACAAAACCAAAGAACAGCGGTGAGGCAAACCAGCCCCACAAAGACCAAGCGACCCATGTCGTGACGGCCTCCCATGAACAGGGGGGCCACAAACACAATTCCTGCCAGTCCGCAGTCGACCGCTTGATCGACTCGTCTCGAAACTCGGTCCGCAAAACCGTGCGCGACTGCATTTGCCTCTAGCTCGGTTGCCATGAACGAGTCAGTCGTCGATTGTGCCAACTTCGTTCTCCTTTTAAGCGGCTCGCCGCGGAGCGACCGAATCGTCGTCGTCAACCGTCTCCTCGAGGTCGTCGTCGTCCTCGTAACGGGATTCGTACCGGTAAGCGTACCCAAAATCCTCGTCGTAGCCGTAATAGCCACTCTCTTCATGATCGCCCATGAGATTGGCCACAATTCCCATGACATTGATCTTGAGTGATCTCAAGGTTTCCGAGGCGCGAATCACAACTCGCCGATGATTGCGCTGGGGTTGCACCACGAACAGCACGCCATCCACAATTCGTCCCACCAAAGCCGCATCGCTGGCAGCCAGGACTGGAGGACAATCGATCAGCACTTGGTCATAAGCGTTTTCAGCCCACGCCACCAAGTCTGCCATTCGCGAACCACTAAGCAGTTCCGACGGGTTTTGTGGCCGCGGACCGCACGGCAAGATGTGCAGCCCCGGAACGTCCGTTTCCTGAATTCGCTCGCGACACAATTCCGCAATGTCTTCGTCTTGTCTCAGCACTTCCGATAGTCCGCCGACACCACGCAGGTCGAGCAACTTCGTTAGTCCCGGTCGCCGCATGTCTGCATCGATGACGAGCGTTTTCTTGCCGGCCTGGGCACACGCTGCAGCCAGATTCGCCATAACCGTTGTTTTTCCGTCGCCAGATCCGGTGCTGGTAATCGCGATTCGTTCAAATTCATCTCCAGACAACGCCAGCGTCGTGCGTAGTGTCCGGAAAGACTCACTCTCTGGTGACTGTGGAGCGACATGCACGGCGAGCGCATTCACTCCGGACGACTCCGTCTCCGGCAATTGACGAATCATCGCCAACACAGGTAGACCCAATTGATCCTTCAGCTCGTCTGGGGACTTGAAGCGGTCTTCCAGCATATCGACGACATACACAATGACCGTTCCACATCCGAAACCACCGAACAGACAAAGGAACACAATCATTGCCAATTTCGGCTCGACCGGTCGGTCGGACAATGTCGGTTCGCTCACGATCGTGATGCGCACATCGGCTTGTTGGTCGTTGACATCAAGCGTCGTAATTTTGTTCTGCAAAGATGTATGAAACGCACGAAGCCGTTCCATTTCGCCTTCGACGATTTGCAATTCCATCATGCGATTGTTCAGGCCGACAGCGGCCTGTTGAGATGCAGCCAGTTCTGTCGCCAATTGCTGTTCGTGGGCAATCGATTCGGTCAATTGCTGTTCGACCATCGCGACCATCATGGGGCCGAGTTGTCCCCCTTGCATTTGCTGCAATCTTTGATTGCGGTTGGCCAAATCCTGAGCCAGGTATTGTTCCGCGTTCGAAATCGACCTTGTCAGTTCCACAACTTCAGGATGCCGTGGACCGTAGTAATTCAGCAATGTTTCCAGCTTCGAGCGATTTTCGATGAGCATCCGCTCGACTTGGCTCGCGCTTTCGCCGGCCTCGGGTGTCAAACCCAAGGCAGACATCATCATCTGTCGTCCCACCAAGGGCTCGACACCAATTAAGTGATTTCGCAGGTCACCCCCTCGAGAAAGTGCCAGACGCAACGCGGAAAGCGACGCCTCGAGTTGCACACGCTTCTTCTTGACTTCCACCAATGTGTCGTTCAGATTCAAAACGCGTTGCAAGATCGGGTGAACGGCATTGGAATTTTCACGCAAACCCAAATCGCCAACCCGGTGCTGAACTTCGAGCAGCTGTCGTTGCTTTTCGATAAGCTTCTGCTCGATTTCCTTGCTTTCCTTATCGAGCACGGTCACGATTTCAACCGAAACGTTCTTGTGATTCTCGTCCATGAATTGGATGTACGATTGAACGACCGCATCGACGACCGCTTTCGCACCGGCCGGAGTCTTCGATCGATACCAGATTTCGATGACATTTGTTCGGCGGATCGCTGTGGCGGACAGATTCTGGCGAAGCGTCTCCTCCCACTTGTGCTGTGGAACTTTGACAAAGTCTGGCCGCAATTCAGGCGGCAGATTGGCAATTTGGCGAACAGCCGATGCCAGCACGACCGCACTTTTTACCAGCCGTTCGCAGGTTGGCAAAAGTGCGCCGCTGCCGTCCGACGACAGAGTCGTATTTGATTCTTCCGGCCCGGACTGTGTCACCAGCAGTTGTGTGCGAGATTCGTAAACACGTTGTGCCGTCAAAAAGTACAAACAACCCAGCACGCCCGAAACGACAACAGCACCGATGACATACTGCCGACGAAAACGCAACATGCGCAGAAACCGCACAACAGCTACGACCGCCGTTTCATTGCGAACATCTGGTCGCGTTGATGGGGCATGAGTCACGGTAAGTTATTCCTCTTATCGCTTCGCTGAAAATGACTAAACTTCACGATTCGTTTTCGCCGACCGACAGTACTTCGTTTTTCATCGACTGCGCAACCTCACGACGAGCGAGCTGTTAGAAACCCGGAACGTTACTCGAGACTCCGAATCGGAACAATGCGCGAAGTGTTTCGAGTGTGAATGTCATTGGTGTTTCCGCGACTTGCACAACATCTCCGTCGGCAATACGAATATTCGCAGCGCCGTTTCTTTGCGCTTCTCTGACAGAGGCCTGTATTTCAATCGGCTCTAGTCGGCCTGGGACCTGCCGAACGATTCGAACGCGGTCGGCAACTTCGAGTCTGCGGCCACCTGCCAATGCTAATGCTCCCAGCAGCCTTAGGTCCTCGTCCGGGGGAATCTCGTATTGATTCGCCATTCTCACAAGACCCATGACATACACAGTTGGTGGCTTACGCGGTGGGACTGTTATCACCGTGCCATCTTGAACTTTCAGTTCGTCATTGGACGTGGATTGGGCTGCCGTCAAATCGACTTGCACAGTTCGTTCCTGGTTATACACCGAGGGCATGGAGGAGTACCCAGCCTGTTGCACGGAACGACTAAACCCGTCGACAGCAGGCGGATGCCGGATTTCGAGGTTGGTGCTGGCGTCCTCGCGCAGTCCACCGGCAGCAACCAACGCCGTTAAGACGTCGCTGTTTCCACTGGCCACGCTGTAGGTCCCAGGATTCGAAACGGCCCCGAGGACGGTGACTTGGTGTCCATGTTGGGAAACCAATTCCACCGAAACGGAAGGATTTCGGAAAACACCACTTCGAACTCCCGCTTGCTGTATGGCCGCTTCAGCGACTGGCAACTCCATACCAGAGACCCGGACCAGACCAACGAGCGGCACATTGACGCTTCCGTCGACCGCGACGCGTAGCAACCGAGGTGCGTCATCTTCATCTTCCAAACCGGTCGATATGGCGACGCTAAGCAAATCCTCACTCTGAATGATATCGCTGCCGGTCGTTGTTCGAGCAAGCTGTGAGAGATTCACACTTTGCGCACTCGGAATGATCGAGGCCCGGTATTGGATTGGCAATTCCGTTGCATTGATCATCCCCGATTGGCAGCCTGCACTGTTGAATAGCAACAGCGCAGCCAGCGACCAGAAGGCCGGCAGCCGAATGGAGTTCAGGGCTTCGGCAGACCGCTTCATATTGCCTTGCCGGATTGGCCCGGAGTTTCGCATGAGATCTCTGTACCCGAATCAAAGTTGCTAGAACTCGTTTCAAAACACCGCGGTGTGCGATCGATTGCCGACCCAGTCGGCAATCGCGTGGTGCATTCGAAGGTTTTGAAACTGTTTGTAAGTGCGAAAAGTCCTCAGTCGTTGACAACCGAATCGTGTGGAGCCACCGTCGGCGCCCTGATCGCTTCAAACAGGATTCGGTCGCTAACTTGAATCAATTCCGTCGGTTCGCCGAATTCGTCGGCACGTTGCGCGTTACAATCGCTATAACCGTTACATCTTACTATCGGCTCAGCGTTCGAACGGCCTTCATCGAATTCTTGAGACGATCTCAAAAACAGGAAGCAACCAGCCCACCGATGAGGTTTTCCACCGACAGAAATATCGCAAATCAACGACCACATCTCAGTTTGGGCAACATGGGAGATCGACGAAGGATCATCAGCGAATGCGCCTGCTCGACCGAAATCGTAATCCGTCGATTAGCGGACAGAAGCAAGCAGGCTTTCTCATCGGCAAAATGTGCCGGAGTCGCTTCTGCCAACTTGAGCGCCCTAATTCTCGATGCCGAATTGTCCACCCGTGACGGAATCCGTTTTTGATTCATCACGGCAGGATTGCCCGTGGCGCAAGCTGGACCTGGCAACAGAGTGTTTTGGCCACAAAAAAAAGGCATCCTTAAAAAGGATGCCTTCTTAATGTTTGATTTATTGTCGCGATCGAAGATTAGCTTCCGTCGCCGTCGTCATCGTTGTTCGACGTCACACCCCAAATGATACCACCGGTAATGAGGCCGACGATCAACAGCGTCTCAAGGCCGGTCAACCCGCCATCATCCTGGCCGCGAACGACCTGCATATCACGCAGACCAATCATCTTGACGCTCGATTGAGCTTGAGGCGGTGCCGTGTTGGGAGCCCACAATTGATAAACCTGCGAGCTATTGGCGGTATGGACTTGATGCAATCCCCCACGTAACCCTCGAAGGCCAAATCTTCCATAGGCATCGGTCGTTGTGGAAGCGATCTGCTGACCTTCGAACAGAACTGTAACCTCTTGTCCTGCAATCGGCACATTCTGGAAGTCGACCAGCTGTCCCACGAGGACGCCACCAGATTGCAAAGCGACCTCATTGAGTTGCACGGCTCGACCTACAGCTGGGGCGGCCGCCATAACCTGGGGTGGAAAAACCGCACTGACACCCATCAATGCCAACGTAAAGACTCGAATGAAACGAACACGTGTCATTGGGTTTCCCCCTCCAGCGATTTGCCCTTAACGCCTCAGCGAACATCCATGTTGTCGGGATTTGTGCAGAAAGGCTTACGGATTGCCCTTGTCACAAATCACTTCATCTTTATCGATCGGCCATCGATTGCTGATTCGATTAGCCGTTTTGAATTGGAATACTGGATCAAACGAAAAAACGTGGTCCAGCGGAACAATCGTCAAAAGTCGCCCATTTTGACAAATTCGATATTGTGACGGCGTTCGCAGGGGATCCCTTCAGCATCGTGTCCTTCGCCGCAGCACGGCTTCGATGAAACGCGGCACCAAGACGGAGGAACTCACCGCGCAAAAAAAAGAGGGGTTTCCCTCATCCAGGAAACCCCTCTTCGAAAACTCGTGTTTGGCAGGGACGCCGCGGTATGGAAAACTTACTGGCGTTCTGCTTTTGGTACTGTCATTCTGGTGGGCAGTTGCAATCGCCGCTATTGGCTGTCACACCCCAAACGATACCGCCGGCGATCAGACCGAGTATCAATAGCGTTTCGAGACTGGATAGCCCGTCATTATACTGACCGCGAACAATTTGCACTTCCGGTGCACCAACCATCGTGACACTCGTTTGGGCATGCGGTGGCGCGGTATTGGGTGCCCACAGCTGATAGACCTGCGACCCGTGCGCCGTTTCCAGAATGTGGCTTCCGCCACGCAGCCCACGTACGCCGAATCGGCCTTCACCATCGGTCTTCGCCGATGCTACTTCCTCCCCCTGGAAGTGAACCCGAACTAACTGCTCGGAAATCGGCATTTGTTGAGAATCAACGAGTTGCCCCTCGAGAACTCCACCCTCTTGTAAGGCCACCTCGATCACGGAGTTGGAGCGCGCTGCCGTTGCGGATGGACCTGCAGCAAGCAGAGACTGAGGGAACGAAGCACTGACACACATGAACGTCAGCGTCAGCGCACGAATCCATTGGTTACGGATCATGGAACTCACCCCTGCGGTGACTCGGCAGCGGGAACTTCGCGAAACAAAGCCGCTGCCCTGCACCGTCGATATGAAAACACCAACGTCGTCACCGACGCTGAATGGAAAGTCGAATCACTCTGAACAATTTGAAAAAGCGTCATGATCTACGATCGACCGTTGTCGCTGATTCCAATGAACTCAATGCCGATTCGGACGAACGGAATTGGCAGAGATTGCAGGATCAAACAAACAATGCAGAGATCAATTACGACCGACACATCCGTCTTACATGGGCGGGTGTTTCACTCACATCGGAATGAGTATTCGAAGCGACATATCCCGACGTCACGGAGACACCGGAACAACCGGATTCGCCGATTCAATCGCGCTCGAGCATAACGCCCATAAGTCTCATGAGCCGAATAACCCAACTCAGGGGTGTCGTCACACTCAGGTGGAACTTTCCACAGCCGGACCCATCTCTGCACTCTTACGAAACACCGCCGGCATCAACTTCGGCACGTTTCGGCGATACTTGGCATACGAATCACCATGAAATTCGACGAGGTTGCGTTCTTCAAACGGGATCGCAATCAAAATGTAAGCCGTCATTCCGACCGCGAACACCAAGTGTGCAACCGTCATCGTGGGAGTCGCCCAGAATGCAATCATCCAACCAATGTACAACGGATGTCGCACCATTCTGTACGGACCCGGAGTTTTGAATTTCAACGGCGTGTACGGCTTCCCAAGCAGGTACAACCACACCTGTCGCAAGCCGAACAAGTCAAAATGATTGATCAGAAACGTCGTGACCAAAACGATCAACCAGCCGATGGCAAACAATGAGTACAGCGCAGCTTGCCCGTATGGGTTTTCAACATACCAAACAGTTCCGCCCATTGGTCGCCACTGCCAATACAACAGAATCAAGGCGGCATTCGTGAACAAGACATAGGTGCTCCGTTCCATCGGCTCGGGGACGAAACGCGTCCACCAACGCTTGAAAGTGGGTCGTGCCATCACGCTGTGTTGGAGTCCGAAAACCGCCACGAGAGAGAAGTTGACTAGTAGCGCCACTGCCAACGGGCCTTCAGCCGGCGAATCGATCGCTTTCGGAACAACGAAGTTGCCAAGGAATCCTGCCAAATAAAGGAATGTTCCTAGGAAGACTGCGTAGTTAATCACGCCGTAGGCAAAAACCAAAATTCTTTTCATTGGATGATTCCCCAGTTCTATTGATTATGTTCTTTTCGTTGTCGAGATAGAATCTCGATTTCAAACAAACCGGCAAACGTCAGAGACCACTGGGAACTTGATGAGTACCAGCGACCGGCCCCAAGACAACTGCCGACGACCTCCTAGCAGGGTGCATCGCGATGCACCGTGTCCGGCGAAAATGCCGGCAGACAGATCGCCATGTATTCGGCACCCTCGGCATCCGGAGTGCTGTACCGCACCCATTCCCCCGGACGGGCAACGATCGCCTGGCCCGCATGCACATCGGTGGCACCCTCTCGATGCTCGACACGCAATACACCCCCGAGCACAACCGAAATCTCTTCGAATTCGGGGCGTTGGCCCGGCTCCTTCCATCCCGCCGGCGAAACCATCCGAGCAATGCTGATTTCGTTGCATCCGTTGTTCACTTGCCCGACAAATTCCATGATCTGCTTGGGGACGTTCCCGACCGCTTCGATGACCGTTGGCTGTTCAACAAGTTGTGGCATCAGCTTTTCATCCTCTCGAGTACCAATTCTGTTGCAGGCGAAATTCGTCGTCTTGCCGCACATAGACTCCGGTAAGCAAGAACCACAGATATTTCAAACCGCGTTAAATTTCGAAGCAGGGCCTTCCTGATTCAGCTGACTCTCCTTCACCAGAATCATCGAACACCTTTGTTCCGGCGTGGGAACAATCGTCTGCTTGAGAATGCTGCCTCGCATCGGCGGCAAAAAGATCGTGCGGCGAACCAAGGCCCACGATAAAGGTTGATTCCGATTCCACGGCAAAAGGGCGAGATTCCGCGCCAAGAAACAATAGTTGAACAACACCACTGCCGAGGTCCCCACAAACTGCACGATGTGGATCCAGCTTAAAGGACCCCACAGCCCCAGCAGCAGCAGCCCTAAATAGGCAACTCGTAATTGCACCGGAAAGGAGACGAGGCTGGCCGTGCGCCACGTGTAATGCACCACTTGCCAGCAGCACAGCCCGATTGCCGTAATCAGGCCCCATTGATTGCCGGAAAGACCCGCTCCCAGGAATCCCACAGTTGCCAACCAGTACCACCAGCTCAGCTCTCGAAATTGCATGACGTCTCTTTCTGTCTTTGTGCACGGTTGTGTTTGTTGTTGACGAATCCTTTTCGCAACAACCGTGCCGTAGAAGCAAGGATTTCCAAAGACGCTCATTCGCAACGAGTTGCGTCAAATCGCGTCATCTAAGCGAGCTTGTGGGATCTCGCGAATTACGAGAACTCAGAAATCCCGCTTGCGAGATCTCGCAAAAATGCCGCTTTGCGGTCGAATGAAAAGGCGGGCCAAACCGGTCAGGATGTGTGAGTTGGGCGTGGGAAATCGCTACCGGCGGCCGAATCAACGCGGGCGTTCGATTCCCTGCGAGTGTGGGCTCAGAAATCGTCAGGGCAAAGAACGGACAGACGCGCAGCTCATGTCAGTCACAGGAGTGCCACTGCTGGCTCGTCCAGCAGTGCGAGTCCAGATCTTCCCCAAGACACTCGATATATCGACGACCGGCTATCGCGGGCGCTCGATACCCAGCGACTTCATGCGCGAGTTCAAGGTCGAAGGATTGATCCCCAGCAACGCCGCCGCCCCGTTTTGGCCCGATACCCGCCAGGCAGACTGTTCCAACGCCAGGATAATGTTCGCCCGCTCGCGTTGCTGCAGCTCTTCCATTGTCTGCACTTGGCCCGAACCGTTCTCCGACGGGACACCCTCGCATGCAGCATCGCCGCGTTCGGTCGCCGGCAGTGCCCGGTCAAGATTCAAACGGCCGTCTTGAGAGGTAATCAAGGCCCGCTCGATCACGTTTTGAAGTTCGCGGACATTGCCGGGCCAATCGTACGACTTCAATCGTCGTTGACACTCCGCTGAAATCTCCGGCGGATTCTTCCCCATCTTCTCGGCGAACCGTTTTGCAAACGTCGACGCCAACAAAACGATGTCATCTTCCCGTTCTCGCAGCGGTGGCAGCGCCATCGGAAAGACATTCAGCCGATAATACAAATCCTCTCGAAACGTACCGGCTTGGGCCGCTTGCTCCAAATCACGATTTGTCGCTGCCACAACTCGTACGTCAACTTTTCGAGTCTGCGAGCTTCCCACCGCTTCGAATTCGCCTTCCTGCAAAACGCGGAGTAGCTTGGCCTGCAGATCGATCGGCAATTCTCCCACTTCGTCCAAAAAAATCGTACCGCCGGCAGCGAGCGCAAATCGTCCTTCGCGCTGTCCGGTCGCACCGGTAAACGCGCCCTTTTCGTGGCCGAAAAACTCACTTTCCATCAATGCCGACGGGATCGCCGCGCAGTTCACTTTAACCAATGGATTCTCTCGCCGCGGGCTGGCGTTGTGGACGGCCCGAGCCACCAATTCTTTGCCCGTCCCCGTCTCGCCGTAAATCAGCACACTGGCCTCGGTCGGTCCGACTTGCTCGACGTCTTTCAGCAGCGCTTGAATGCCGGCGCTCGTCCCGATGACTTCGTGGTCGGATCGTAGCTCCTCAAGTTCTTCTTTGAGGTACTCTGTCTCCGCCGCCAAAGTGCGAATGCGCTTCTCCGCTTCTAAACGATCACGGACGTTTCGCAAAATCAACGTGTAAAACGGTTGGCGCTCCATCTCGAACCGCGACAACGTCGCCTCGGCGGGAAAGACCGAACCATCTTCGCGATGTGCCGTCAGCCCGCCGGGTATCCACAAATAACGCTGACCCTTCGGCCGAGAATCCAGCTCCTGTTTGAGGTGCGCCAATTTGTTTCGACTTTCGTCATCCAGTCGCTGACACAGTTGTTGTTGCAACAAGTGACAACCGTCACACTCAAACAGTTTTTCCGCGGCAGAGTTGATGCGGGTTACGTGCAGGTTCTGATCGAGTTCGATAATCGCATCCATCGCGCTGTCGAACAGGCGCGATAACTTCTCTTCTCGCTGGCGGACCTCCGATTCTGCGCGCAGGCGCTGCAGTTCCGCGGCGGCCCGCTCGGCAAAAATTTGAAACAAGGCAATCGCCCGTGGTTCTTCGGGCATCGGCCGACTGTCGACGACTGCCATATGCCCCAGGCACTTTCCACCAACATCCAACAGCGGAACACCCAGGTAACTGACAAATCCTTTTTCTCGCAAACCGGGATCGCCGGGATACAAATCGAGGAGTCGATCGGGAAAATGCACGAGCCGGGACCGATCGATGACCGTTTCACAAGGCGTTCCGGCGATGTCGAATTCGTAGTTGTGGACCCATTCGCCGTTCATCAGAAAAGCCAATCCGCGCAGACGGCGCTTTTCCGGGAAGTATTCCGTAACCCAGGCACCTTCCGTCCCCAACGCCTTCGCGAGATTTTCCACCAACGACACAAAAAAATTCTCTCCCGTTTCGGTCGCCGTCCCCTCGAGGATCATCCGCAACGCGGCATCTTCATCGAGACTGCTAAACGGGTCAGGAGAATCAACTGTCATTCGAAGAATACCTCTGTATCGCTTCGCTGCCGCACAACTGCGCCGGCGTTCATGATCCGCCAGGTGCGTTCAACCGATTCGCAGCTCTTCTCAACGATGCCGCGCTGCGAATTCAAATTAGGAACCGATGGGGCGCCGATCGAACGTTCTGAGACATCGCGCACGGTTTTCATCATAGCATACGGCACGTGTCGATCAGAATCCCGCATTCTCAACAGCAGAAGTCAACGCGCGTCGAAATTACGACGCCAAATTCTCAGATTTAGAATGTTGTCGAACCGGCTACCCTGTGAACGGAATCGAGGGGATCTAAAGAGCCCGGTTGTTATTGCCGTGTGAGCTGAAAACGCCCGGATTAGATCGTCGCATTTCGGGGCAAACGATTCGTCATCACTCCGACGGGGACCACATGCACCCGCCTGGACGCAAAAACATCGCCGCGGATCGGCATTTTGGTGCTCGCTTGACCGAACCGATGGTCACCATTAGAGTCTACCAACCGGAAATGGCATGCCGTTCGCCTTGATTGGCCGCCGACGTCAGGCGATGTGTTTCGTTTGGATTCTGTTTGTTTGCACAGAACACGACACGCGTCACGCCAGCGGCCTCCGTAGTTTTTTGGCATCGCGAATGGTGCAGTCACGGGTCGGTATCAGCCAACGTTCAAAGGGCTTCACCGCCGGCGGCATCGACCGACACGGCCAACAATCCGGCGAACGAACGGCCACTTAAGAGGGCGTAGCTCAGTTGGTAGAGCAACGGACTTTTAATCCGTAGGTCTGGGGTTCGAGTCCCCACGCCCTCACTCTTTCCTGTCACACGTGCGTCGGCTTCCGACGCCTCGCTTATTGCCGGCCTCGTCACGTGCCGCGCGTTGCTGAAGCGGACGGACGACGTGCGTAACACTTCGAATGGTGTCCTCTGCGTTCGTAACGCTCAACCCGGACCAGCGATGGGAACCGGTGCCGGCGGCGGCCATCCCGTGGAAAAAGCGATTGTGCCTTTGACATTATGCAGTGGCCGCAGATCGTCCTGAAAGCGCGACGTCGAATAGGCTCCGCTGGCTCCACCGGCCACGGCATCCAAATCGTCGTCGGTCAGTTCCCCATCGGGAGCGGGCGGCGGAGGGAACGGTAAAAACAGCGACGTATCGCCGTTCGGCAGAACTTCGAGCGTTTTGCCGGCCGGTAAGGCCGCTCCCTGCTCTTTGAGCACAGCCGCCGGATCGCTGAATAAGCGGGTCTTCAATTCTTCGTCGTCCCAGGCGAGTGTCACTGCC
>JANQRQ010000045.1 GCA_028284485.1 Planctomycetaceae bacterium
AGGTGTTCAGTAGCGTGAAAATGAGTTTTGGCTGAAAGCCATAATCACATAACTGGATTCCCGCCTCCGCGGGAATGACGTGATATGGGGTCCTACCTCGAGACGTCTTCACCCAGATGCAATTCGTTGCGCTGGGGAAGGGTCGGGGGTGAGGCCTCAGGCCAAGTGCCACTGCTGGTGTGTCCAGCAGTGAAATATCAGGCCGTCAGTTCTCCGGAATGGTCTCGACGTCGGACGGGTTGATCCAGCCGGCTCGAATGTTTTCGCCACCGGTAAAGCGTTCGTAGAAATTTCGCTGCGACGGGCTGGAATACAGGTACTCGTCAAAGATGTGTCCCTGCCCGAACATTCGCGGATCTTTTTGCGCTTTGAGTTCGGTGGCCAACTGCTGCTGCAGTTCGGTCAACTGATCCTTGTACTCCGACCGTTCCGCCAGATTGTTCACGCATTGAGGGTCGGACTTAATGTCAAACAGTTCTTCCGAAGGCCGCATGCCGAAGGACAACTGCCAATACTGTTTGTCCGGCTGTTTCGTGCGCGACTCCAAGACCTCGGTTTTGGTTGGACTGCCGTCAGTGTTGAGATAACCGGTTTCCGGATTGCCGGCAGGCCAGCGGGACGTTTCAAAATTGTGCAGATACAGCATTCCCTCTTTGACAATTCCACGCATGGGATAGCCCCAGTCATGGGGACGTCCGATATCGTGCCGTTCCTTGCCGATCAACACGTGGTCACGTGCAGGATTGACGCGGCCCGCCTTCTCGGAACTGAAGATGTCGGTAAGGCTCCGCCCCGATGCCGGCTGCATGCCGGTGGCTTCCCACGAGATGCCAGCAATTTCGATAAACGTCGGTGCAAAGTCGATGAAGCTCACGTAATCGTTGACCGTGCGGCCGGGATTTTTGATGCCCGCTTTCCACATCACCGCGAGCGGCAGATGATTCGACATTTCGTATTCCTGCCCTTTGATGCGGGGAAACGGCATACCGTTGTCGGCAGTCACCATGACCAGGGTGTTGCTCAATTGGCCTCGTTTTTCCAACTCGTTGAGCATGCGAACGAGATGATTATCGAAATGCTCGATTTCAAACGCATAGTCGAGCATATCGTTACGCACAACTTCGTTGTCGGGCCAGAATGCGGGAACCTCTTTGATATCACTGAGCTGTTTGCCACCTTTGGCGACGCCGGCACCATATTCATATCGCCGATGCGGTTCCGTCGAGCCATACCAGAAGCACCACGGTTTGTCCTCCGGCGCGGCATTCAAAAAGTCGTCGAAGTTAGAGGCATAATCGTTGCTGGAAATCCCCTGGGCGGGCGGCTTCGCTTTACGCTTGTCAAATGACCTGCCGGTCAATTGTCGCGGCTTGCCGTTTTCGTCGTTCGCCACGCCGGGTGCCCATCCTTTGGCGGTCTTGCCGACGAAATAGCCCTGTTCGATCAAGGCTTCGCAGTAGGTTTTGAATTGAGGCGGGAAAAACGGGAAGTGATTGGCGGCTTCTTTCAGTTCCCACGAGTTGCGGCCGGTCAATATGCAAGCCCGCGACGGGGCACATTTCGCATTCGGTGTATAGGCATTGGTAAAGAGAATCCCTTCGGCGGCCACGCGGTCGAAACCGGGTGTTGTCAACCAGTCAGACCCGTACGCGCCCATATGCGGAAACGAAGCATCGTCGGCAATGCAGAAGAGGATGTTGGGCTGGTCTGCGGCAGTGACGTGCAGCGGGGAACTACACGTTGCGACAAGTACAACGGTGACAACAGTCATCAAGTTCGACAGAGGCATTTTCAGGCTCCACGGAATTTATGTGGTGTCAATAGGCATGCGTCGTTCGGAATACTGCAGTCTAAAGCGGAGCCCACCGAATTGCCACGAACGGACTAATCGGTAGCGACGTCGCACTCGCTGGCTCTGCGAACGGCATCAAATCCTCCGGCGGTCCCTTTACATCTTCTTTCGGGGCAGGGCGACGCCCCTGCGGAGCCGCGAGTTGCGATCCAGGTGTGCGGCTCGGCGGGAGCCTCGCCCTCCCGGCTGTGAAATCGATTCCGGAGACTGAATCAATGCGAGACTCGCGACAACGTTTGCTGCACCGTTTTGTTAAGGACTGCTCGAAGCTCTTGTGAATCGACGCCCTTTCCGGGGCTGGCGACGGTCCAATAGCCGACGAAGAACTTTTCGCGAGCCAAATCGACAATGATCATCCCCCGGCTGGAAGCGAGCGCACCATTGTGGATCAGTCGCGTGGGTCGCGAATCGCCTTCCTTCAGCGTCAGCGACCAGCCCATTCCATAAGGCTGCCCTTCGAAATGATTGTCGGTTGCTTCCACCCAGCTCGATTCCGTCAAGACATCCTGCGGGTCGGCGGAACCATGGCCCAAATGCATTTGTGCGAATCGAGCCGACTCGAGCGCTGTCGAATACAGGCTGCCACCGATCAAGGGGAACTTTAGCAGGCGGCCCAACAGATGCGGCGTCTCCTTGTTGGTCACCAGCCCATCGTCAGAAGAACGGGCACCGGCCGCGACGTTCGTATCTTCAGGACTCGGGAAATAGGTCGTGCGCTGCATTCCCAGTGGACCGGTGACGCGCGCCCGCAATAGGTCCTCGAACGATCGCATGCAGACCTCTTCGGCCACACAACCCAAGACGCAGTACCCGGCACCGCTGTAGGCGAATTCGGTTCCTGGTTCTGCCAGCAATTCTTCGCCGGCAATGGCGTTCACCGACTCGGTCAGGGTCAATTTGAAATCTCGGATGTAGCGGGCCTGCTGCGGTGTTATTGCGACCTTCTGGCTGTAGATGCCACCCCGATGACACAACAACTCGCGCAAGGTCGGGGCGCGCTTGGCTTTACCCACATTGGTAATCGTCGGCTCGGCGAATTGGGGCAAATAGCCGTCGATGGGCTCATCAAGTTGCAGCGTCTCTTCTTCGACAAGCGACATCACACAGGCGGCTGCAAACGGTTTGGAGCAGGAGCCGATGCAGAACAAGGTTTCGGAATCAACGGCCGCATCGGAGTCGACCGCGACTTTGCCGAATAGTTGTTCCGTTAGAATCTGCTCTTTATCGCCGATGACAAACTGTGCACCGACGATCTGTTTGTCGCGAACGTTTTCGGCAAAGAATTGCACAAGCGGCCGCAGTCGCGGATCGGCGGTTTCGTCGCCGTTGACAACTTGTGGCCAGGAAGTGGCGATTGCCACGAGTAGTACCAAGTAGTTTCTTGTATTGAACATCGGTGCGGCATTTCAAAATTCGAGGGATTGAGCAGGAATCACCAATGCTCTTAATTCTGCGATTGTATTGGTTGAAGATCCAATAGAAATTCGATCCCAGCCGTCATGGGGTCGTTCCCAATACAAGCAGCTCACCTGCAATCCTCGACAGTTCGTCCAGACAATTCTCGCAGTGCTTCGGACAATTTTCCTATTCCCCGGCCTTGGCGGCTCCGGTCGGGTTTCTTCACATGGCCCCGCGCAATATTATGCTGCGGTTAAACCATACAGAATCGTGGCAACGTTATTCGCCAGCCTTTTCAGCAATCGACGGAACATTGAACAATGACGCATCCGTGGCATGATGTAACGCCCGGTAAGAATCTTCCGGCCGAATTTGTCGCCGTCGTCGAGATTCCATCCGGATCGAAAGTGAAGTACGAACTCGACAAAAAGACCGGGCTGTTACGTGTCGACCGCATTCTCTATTCCGCGGTCCATTATCCGGCAAATTACGGATTTATTCCCCAGACGTACGCCGAAGATAACGATCCCCTCGATGTGCTGGTCCTGTGCCAGGAACCGCTGTTGCCGCTAACACTCGTCAATGCCCGAGCGATCGGCTTGATGACGATGCTCGATGGTGGCAAGAAAGACCACAAGATCCTGGCGGTGGCGGTCGACGATCCGGAGTACAACGGATTCCAGGAAGCGGCCGAGCTTCCCCCACATCGATTGGCTCTACTGAGGCGTTTCTTCCAGGATTACAAAATGCTGGAAGGGCTCTCTGTCGAAGTGGACGATTTCCAGCCCGCAGAGACTGCTGGACCCGTCGTCGAAGATTCGCTTGAGCGGTACAGTGCTGAGCGACGTCGAGGGTTCGGCGGCAGCTATCGCCGGTAACCCGGTACCTGTCAGAGAGAGCTTGAAGGGCCTTTTGCGCGATGTGAGCTGCATGAAAGGTTTGGCGAAACCGGTCGCCGTTGAGCCATTCTGCGAACGATGAATCGAATTCTTTGATGCGGCGTGTGGTTTTTGGGCCTCGCACACAGTACCAAGAGGCTCGCGACCGTTCGCCTTTTGTAGGCCGGGCTGGTTCATTGACATTCGAAATGCGTGACCTTATTCTGTTGAATCTCATTGAGATTCTATAGAATCCGTTGCGGTGGCCAGATACGAGAGGTAGACTGAAGAAGCGGGGCAGGTTCGGAGCTGCTCGCGGATCGAGTTCGTAAGCCGCGGGCTGCCTTTCTCCGAAACTCAATCTTACGGGATTGGTTTCATTCAATGGACGTATCGACCCAGGCATTGGGATCTTCAACCGTAACGGAACCGAACCAAGGTCCCTTACAATGCGAGCATGGTCAACGACGCGAATTAATCGTGCAGTCAATCTTGCGTGATGTATTTCAAGATCGGATTCGCGCCGGACAACGACTGGTCACGCAAGATTTGTCGAATCGATTTGGCGTGAGCCATACTCCCATTCGCGAAGCGCTGATTACCCTGTCCGGAATTGGTGTGATCGACCTGCTGCCAAACCGCGGCGCAGTTGTTCGCCGCGTGACCATTAAAGACGTGCGGGAAATCTGCCAGGTTCGACGTGCCCTGGAATGCGAAGCCACGAAACAGGCTTGTGGCCGCACCGATCTGAACGAACTGCAGCGGCTTGCCGACGACTTGCGGCGGCTTTCATCGAGGGATCCGCGACAAAGCCGCAGATTTTTGGAACAAGCGCGGGAGATCGACAGCCGCCTGCACGATCTTGTGGCGAATTCTTGCGGGAATGCGTTCTTAGCAAAAGAGTTGAATCGACTGAAGATGTTGTTTCGCGCGTTTCGCGATGTCTCCTACGAGCACAACGAGTCGCGGAATGATACTCAGCGACTGGCAGGGGAGGCACTTGAACATCTCGCAGTTGTTGAAGCGCTATTGGCCGGTGACAAGCAGGAAGCCGCTCGCGCCATGAGCCGGCATATTCGGTCTGGAATTAAATACTGGGGCCGAGCTTTGCCCGAGGCGGACGTCGTCACTGGTTAACCAGCCAGCCTACTGGCACGAAGCAGTGCCATGAATTATCTCGAAGACCAAATGCGAAGATCATCGATGAATCAAAGCCTTAATGAGATCAAAAAAAGGCAGACGAACATGCATTTAGGAACGACGTTGACGGATGCGAATTTCAAATCAGCGCGCGTGGTTTGGTCGAAGCGGCAGGTCATGGCTACTTTGTTGCTTGGATTGATTGCGGCACCCAATGCCTCCGCCCTGGGGGCCGATGCTCCGAAGTTTTCACGAGATATCCGCCCGATCCTGTCGGACAAGTGTTTTAACTGCCACGGGCCACAAGAGGAAAATCGTCAGGGAGGGTTTCGATTTGATCAGCAAGAAAGCGCCCTTGGTGAGGCCGATTCCGGGGAGCGCCCCATCGTTCCGGGCAAACCGGAAAAGAGTGAACTGATCGCGCGGATCACTCACGAAGATGCAGATTTGCGCATGCCTCCGGCCGACACGAATAAGAAGCTTACCGCCGAAGAAGTCGAGTTAATTCGACAATGGATCGCTTCCGGGGCCGAATGGGAAGAGCACTGGGCGTTCGTTGCACCACAGCGTCCCGAGCCGCCGAGCTTTGAGGATTCGAGTTGGCCCCGAAACGCGATCGATTCGTTCATTCTTGCGCGATTGAAGAAGGAAGGCCTGCAGCCATCGCCCGAGGCTGACCGCATCACGCTGTTGCGCCGCGTGTCGTTCGATTTAACCGGTCTTCCGCCGACACCGGCCGAGGTGGACAAGTTTCTCACGGACAATTCCCTGCGCGCGTACGAGAAGGCAGTCGATCGTTTGCTGAATTCCAAGCGGTATGGTGAACACATGGCACGATTCTGGCTAGACGCAGCGCGTTATGGCGACACCCATGGATTGCATCTCGATAACTATCGTGAAATGTGGCCGTACCGCGACTGGGTCGTGCGCGCGTTGAATCGTAATTTGCCTTACGACAGATTTGTCATCCAGCAGTTGGCCGGCGATTTGTTGCCCGATCCGTCCCTCGATGAATTGGTGGCTACTGGTTTCAATCGTTGTCACGTCACAACGAACGAAGGAGGCTCGATCAAGGAAGAAGTACACGTACGGAATGTCGTTGACCGCGTGGTGACATTTGGGACGGTCTTTATGGGAATGACCTTCGAGTGTTCCCGCTGCCACGACCATAAGTACGACCCGTTTACCATGAACGACTTTTATTCGCTGTATGCTTACTTCAACAGCATCGACGGCAATCCGCTCGATGGGAATCGAAAAGACCATGCTCCCGTGACACGTGTTCCGACGCCTTTGCAACAGAGTCAACTCAAGGATTTCGATCGCAAGATTGCCGTTGTGGAGAAAAGGCTACGCGATCCCTGGCCGGAACTCGATGAGCTGCAGGAGATTTGGGAAGAGAAACTACGCCAAGTCGAGTTAGCCGCTATCGACACGTCTGACAGCAACACCGAACTTCCCGATCAACCGGGCGATGTCACGACCGATCAAAGTGAGACCGCTGCCAGTATTGTGCTGGGGGACTGGTACACCGTGGGACCGTTTAGTGACAACCGCCGGTACCTGAACCGACGGACACACGGCCCCGAAGGCAAGCCCGTCAAATTGGATGAAACCTTCAAGCTGACCAATGGGGAGACAGCCGGTTGGGTCCGGCGCGCAACCTGGAAAGACGGCGTTGTTCACCAGGACTTGCCAGGCGATTCGGCAGCAAACTTTCTGTACCGCAGAATTACATCGCCCGAAAAGCAAATGGTGAAACTTTCTCTGGGCAGTGACGACGGCATCAAAGTATTCCTGGGCGAAAAGCTGGTACTCAACAAAGACGTCGAGCGTGCCGCCGCCCCCGATCAGGAGTCGGTCGAGTTAAAACTCGAGAAAGGGGTCAACCATCTGCTGATCAAGATCATGAATTACGGAGGAGCCTCGGGGTTTTACTTTGCGCTCAAGTCGGGGCATGCCGCGATTCCCGAAGAGGTGATTACGATCGCGCGCACAAGTGCCGATGCACGTTCCGCGAAACAGCAGCGCACGATCCAGGATTATTTCCGCAACAAGGTGGTCGAATCGGAAGAACTGGACAAGGTTCGCAAGCGACTGGCGGAACTGCGACAACAACGAGCCGACGTCGATCGAAAGATTCCGACAACCTTGATTTGGAAGGAAGCCAAAGAACCGAAGGCCGCCTTCTTCCTCAATCGAGGGGAATACGATCAGCCGGGCGATGAAGTGTCTCGGCGGACTCCATTATCGTTGCCGGCGATCAATCCCGAGTGGCCGAATGACCGCCTGGGGTTGGCGTATTGGGTCGTCGATCGGCAGAACCCGTTAACAGCCCGCGTGGCGATCAACCGGTTTTGGCAACAATTGTTTGGGACAGGTCTCGTGAAAACGGCCGAAGACTTCGGTTCACAAGGAGAACCGCCCAGCCATCCCGAACTGCTCGATTGGTTGGCTGTTGACTTCATCGAGAATGGTTGGGACGTCAAAGAGACGATGAAGCAGCTGGCCATGTCGGCCACTTATCGGCAGACCTCCCGGGTGGACCCGGCTGTCTACAAACGCGATCCTGACAACCGCTTGCTGGCTCGAGGCCCGCGATTTCGTCTCGATGGGGAAATGCTGCGCGACCAGGCGCTCTACGTCGGCGGACTTCTCGTGGAGCAAATGGGTGGACCGAGCGTGAAGCCACCGCAACCGAATGGTCTGTGGTTTGCCGTTGGCTACAGCGGTTCGAATACCGTTCGGTTCAAAGCGGACGAAGGACCTGACAAAGTTCATCGGCGCACGTTGTACACTTTTGTTAAGCGGACGGCTCCACCACCTCAAATGAGTACGTTCGACGGTCCTTCGCGCGAAGCATCGTGCGTACGTCGCGAGCGAACCAATACACCGCTACAGGCTTTGTTACTGTTCAACGATCCGCAGTTTGTTGAAGCAGCCCGGGCACTTGCCGAACGAACATTACAGGAAGCAGGGCGATCCAACGCCGAGCGTGCCGATCACATGTTTCGAATCTGTACGGGGCGACATCCCGATAGAGCAGAACTCGAACAGCTTGTTCAGGCGGTCGAGGATGATCTGCAAACGTTTCAGCAAGACGAGCAAGCGGCCAAGCGGCTTAGCACGGTCGGAGCAACTCCGCGAAACGAGAAATTCTCAGCGAGCGAAGTGGCAGCCTGGACCATGCAAGCGAACTTGCTGCTGAATCTCGACGAGGTGCTAACAAAGAACTGAGGTGCTGGTAGCATTCATCGGGCCAGCAACGGGAAAACAGTGAATTTGATAATTCAAATGTGATTGGATGAATCTTATGGATCCCTTTCAACAACATATTCAAGCTGTCACACGTCGGCACTTTTTCGGCCGCTCGGCTCTCGGGTTAGGAACGGCGGCCTTGGCATCGATGTTGCCGAAACGTCCCGCAGTTGCGGCCAACAGCAATGGATTACCCGACCTGCCGCATTTCGCCCCCAAGGCCAAACGAGCGATTTACCTATTCATGGCCGGTGCCCCGAGCCAGCTCGATACGCTCGATTACAAACCGAAGATGGACGACTTGTTCGACAAGGATCTGCCGGACTCGATTCGTATGGGCCAACGATTGACCACGATGACATCGGGTCAGGCACGATTTCCGGTGGCTCCGTCGAAATTCAAGTTTCAACAGTACGGCCAAAGCGGTGCCTGGGTCAGCGAATTATTGCCACGTACGGCCAGCATGGTCGACGATTTGTCGATTATCCGCACGTTGCATACCGAGGCGATTAACCACGATCCGGCGATTACGTATATCTGCACGGGCCATCAACTCCCAGGTCGGGCGAGTCTGGGTTCCTGGTTGAGCTACGGTTTGGGAACGATGAACGAGAACCTTCCCTCGTTCGTGGTGATGACACCGTCCTGGACCGGTCGGAAGGAAGCCCAAGCCTTATACAACCGTTTGTGGGGATCGGGATTCTTGGCCAGCCGGCATCAAGGGGTCTCGTTGCGAACCGACGGCGATCCCGTGCTGTACCTGTCGAATCCGCACGGCGTCAGCAGTGAATTGCGGGAACGCATGCTCGGTCGACTCTCGGAATTGAATCAGAAAACTTACGAAAGGATCGGCGATCCCGAAACGCTCAACCGCATTGACCAATACGAAATGGCTTTCCGGATGCAGTCTTCTGTTCCCGAACTGACCGACATCTCCGGCGAAACCAAAGACGTGTTGGAAATGTACGGGCCCGACGTCGAAAAGCCGGGGACGTTTGCCAGCAGTTGTCTTTTGGCACGGCGGATGATTGAACGCAACGTGCGGTTTGTACAGATCTTTCACCGAGGATGGGACCAGCACGCAAACCTGGCAGTCGATTTGCCCGATCAATGCCGCGACGTCGATCAGCCGAGTTGGGCGCTCATTCAAGATCTCAAGCAACGAGGCATGCTCGAAGACACCTTGGTGATTTGGGGTGGCGAGTTTGGCCGCACCGTTTACTGCCAAGGAAAGCTAACCCGCGAGAACTACGGTCGCGATCATCACCCACGTTGTTTTTCCATTTGGATGGCCGGCGGAGGGATCAAGCCGGGCGTGGTTTATGGCACAACCGACGACTTCAGCTACAACATTGCCGAAGATCCGGTCCACATTCACGATTTGAACGCCACGATTCTGCAATGCCTGGGAATCGATCATCGCCGGCTGAGTTACAAGTTCCAAGGACTGGACATGCGTCTGACCGGCGTGGAACATCACGAGCCTGTCCAGGCGGTTTTGGCGTAACCGAACCATGCACGTTGGCTCAGTTCGCTGCGCACTGATCGCGAAAACGGAGATTGCGCGAAGTTGGCGAACGTGTGAATTGTCCCGTCGAGTTACAGATCGGATCGCCCCGCAACCGGGAAACTGCCGTCCCGTCTTGGTAAACTGTGGTTCCGTGGACAAACTCCGTCGCTCCCCGATTTCTGGGGAAACTTAAGTTTGACGGTCATTGCGCCCGATTCGAGAACCAAGTCGATCCAGTGTTCTAAGGTGCCACGCCGTCACAGATATTCCTGTCTTCCAGTCAATTCTCTTACGAAAGAACATTCGCGTGCAGGATTTCGAAAAGCTGGGAGCGTTCTACCTGGGTAAAACGTACGACGTTGAGAACGGGCAGATTCAGGACGAATTGCTGCTGTACGATTCTAAAGACTTACTGACTCATGCCGTTTGCGTCGGTATGACCGGTAGCGGCAAAACCGGTTTGTGTCTGTCTCTCCTGGAAGAGGCGGCGATCGACGGAATCCCCGCAATTGCCATCGATCCCAAGGGGGACATCGGAAATCTATTCCTCACGTTTCCCAAATTGCAACCGGCCGATTTTCGACCCTGGATCGATGAGGGCGCCGCGACGCGGGCGGGACTGACTGCTGATCAATTTGCCAAACAGACGGCTGATCGTTGGCGCGAGGGACTTAAAGACTGGGGACAAACACCAGAAAGGATTAAAAGGCTGCGCCAGTCGATTGATCTGGCGTTGTATACACCCGGCAGCAATGCCGGCTTGCCGCTGACAATTCTCCGTTCATTTGATGCGCCACCACCAGAACTAGTTGAAGACGCCGACGGTTTTCGCGAACGAATCGCCTCGGCTGCATCCGGCTTGCTGGCGCTATTGGGAATTGACGCCGATCCGGTCAAAAGCCGTGAGCATATTCTGATTTCGAATCTCCTGGATCGCGCTTGGAGAGAGGGCCGATCGCTGGATATCGCGACGCTGATTCGCGAGATTCAGAACCCGCCGTTCGACAAGGTCGGTATCTTTGATATGGAGTCGTTCTTTCCGTCAGGCGCGCGGATGGAACTGGCGATGAGCTTGAACGGCTTATTGGCATCGCCGTCGTTTGCCGGCTGGATGAAAGGCGAACCGCTGGACATCAAGCGGTTACTCTACACACCGGAGGGGAGGCCGCGGCTGTCGGTGATTTCGATCGCGCATCTCTCCGACGCGGAACGCATGTTCTTTCTGACGATCTTGCTCAACGAGGTCCTCGCATGGGTCCGCGGACAGCCCGGCACCACCAGTTTGCGGGCGCTATTGTACATGGATGAAGTTTTTGGATACTTCCCGCCGACGGCGAATCCGCCAACGAAAACGCCGATGCTCACACTATTGAAGCAAGCCCGGGCCTATGGTTTGGGCGTCGTCCTGGCAACACAAAACCCGGTCGACCTCGATTACAAAGGATTGTCGAATACGGGAACGTGGTTTTTGGGGCGCTTACAAACCGAACGAGACAAGCGACGCGTGCTGGAAGGTTTGGAGGGAGCAAGCTCACAGGCCGGAGCTGACTTCGACCGCGCGAGAATGGAAGCCACGTTGGCCGGTCTCGACAGTCGCGTCTTTTTGATGAATAACGTGCATGACGATGCGCCGGTTGTATTTCACACGCGATGGGCCCTGTCGTATCTCCGCGGGCCTTTGACCCGCAAGCAAATTGAAACCATCACCGCCGAACGAAAACGGAAGAAACCAAAGCCGGCGGCTTCTGCGGTCGCCGCCCAGAAAATCGCAGTCCCGGCCGAGACGGAAACCAAACGCGTTTCGTTGCCGCGCGGCGTGAAACAATACTTTTTGACGTCGAATCGGGATGTTTCGGATTCCAGCCGATTGGTTTACCGCCCGGCACTCTTGGGGCGGGCACGGCTACATTTTGTGCGGGCCACATACAAAGCCGACGTTTGGCGGGGGCATGCCCGGCTGACCATGCTCCGCGACGAGGTTCCCTCAGCCGTTTGGGAT
>JANQRQ010000158.1 GCA_028284485.1 Planctomycetaceae bacterium
TCGTCCGCGAAGCAGCACTCCGCTTCGGCAGCCAATGCATCGTGGTCAATATCGATCCCAAGCGCGTCGATAAAGACGGCGCCGAGTTTTGGGATGTGCACGTCAACGGCGGACGCATCCCCACCGGTTTGCAGGCCGTCGAATGGGCTCGCGAAGTCGAACAACTGGGGGCCGGCGAAATCGTTCTGACCTCGATGGATGCCGACGGCACGCAAGACGGATACGACATTGAAATTACCCGAGCCGTCGCCGACGCTGTTACAATACCGGTCGTCGCCAGCGGCGGGGCCGGCTCGCCGCAGCACTTATACGACGTGCTGACCGAGGGCCGAGCCTGTGCAGCATTGGCAGCCAGCATTTTTCACTACGGGACTTACAGCATCGAACAAACAAAAGATTATCTCGCGGAACGAAATGTTCCGGTCCGTTACAATACTTTGGCTTCCTAAAGCAATTTGGCGAAGTCGTCATTTTCCGCGAGGATGTGGGCCTGATTATTAAGGCGAATGTTTTATCGAATTTGAGACGGAGTAATCGGAATGGCAACAGCAACGCAGTCGGCTCCCATTGAAAAGTTCGGCCAAGGCGCCGAGATCGAGGTTAACAAGATCTTTCGTCAATTGATCAAATTCGGCGGTTCCGACCTCCACATGCAGGTTGGCAAGCCTCCCATTTTGCGAATTAAGGGAACGCTGCGTGAACTGCAGATGGATCCCATCGACAAAATCACGATGGAGAATCTGCTGTATTCCATGATGGACGAACGCAACATGAAAACCTTCCACGAGACGGGCGGAGCCGACTTCGCCCACATCGTGGATTACGAAGGCGAGCCGTGGCGTTTCCGCGTGAACCTGTTCATTCAGATGGGCGTTCCCGGCATGGTCAGCCGAAAAGTCGAGCGGTTTATTCCCGACTTCGCCGGATTGAATCTCCCACCGGTCATGGAATCTCTTTGCAAATTCGACCAGGGAATGGTTTTGCTCGCCGGCGTCACCGGTAGCGGTAAGAGCACGACAATCGCTTCGATGCTCAACTGGATGAACGAGCATTATCGTAAACACATCCTCACGATCGAAGACCCGATCGAATTTGTGTACACCCCCGATAAATGCCTGATTAACCAGCGTGAAGTCGGAATGGATGTGCGAACGTTCGAACTGGCGATGAAACATGCCGTCCGCCAGGACCCCGACGTCATGCTGGTCGGCGAAATGCGTGACCGCGAAACATTCGAAACCGCTGTTCACGCCGCCGAAACCGGCCACCTCGTGTTCGGAACGATTCACGCGTCGACGGCTCCGAGTACCATCGGCCGTATTCTCGACCTATTCCCGCAGGACATGCACAAGGCGCTCCGCAGCAGTATGGCCTTTAACATGCGGGGAATCGTGGCGCAAAAACTCCTCCCCACGATTCGCGAAGATCCCAAGCGGGTCCCGATTGTCGAAATCATGACCTTCAACCCGACCGTCCGCAAACTGTTGCTCGACGACGAAGACGAAAAACTCTCCTCGGCGATGCGAATCGGCAAGGACGAAGGCATGCAGCAGTTCAACGACAGCTTGCTGTACTTCATCAACAACGAATTCATCAGTCGCGCGGCAGCCTTCGAGGTTTCGCCGAACGTCGAAGAATTGAAAATGATGATCAAGGGCATCGACGTGAAAGGTGCGGCGATTCTGTAAGCCGCGTCGCTCGGGTCTCATCGACCACGCAATACGCGAACTGTACGGAACTTGTGCGGTTTACTTTTTCTTGTGGGCGTTTCTGGCTCGTGGGAGCCAGCGATCGTGGAACAAAACGCGATTGTCGCCGCCGCAAGTCAGCGTAATACGCTGTCGAATCTCCTTTCGGTCGTTTCGCGTTTCAGTCACCTCTCCCTCTGCGAGAGGTCGGCCGCAGGCCGGGTGAGGGTATCTCAAGTAGTCCGGACCAAGCGCCGCGCCGTTCCGGCAAACAGTGGGACAGACATTCCTGTCTGTCATCACTTGTTAGCCAAGGAGCGTCATTCGCGTGTGCGTGGGAATGTCGAACTAGCCACAGCCCCTCACCCCCGACCCCTCTCCCAGCGGGAGAGGGGGGTATGTTGACTGAGCCGGTTAGCAGACGGACGTGTCGATGCGCGATTCCGTTCCTTTGAAAAACGTGAATCAATCATCGTTTCGCCGTTCGCGTTTCAGCCACCTCTCCCGCTGGGAGAGGCCGGGTGAGGGCAAATTCATTGCGCACATGGAATTGAATCAATCTGGAAACTCCGGGGTTTCCCGTCGCTGCCTTCGCGGGGACTTGCGTACAACGTAGGAATGGCGGCAAACGAACTGCGCAACGATGAATCTCTTCCAGCCGAGCGCGCGATCGCCGTTCGCGTTTCGCGACTGACAACAGAACACTGCGAACTGAAAACTGTCCCTCAATCAATCAGTGAGTGGACAATCGTCGCTTGCCGCATTTGACCGGTGGTTTGATCCATAAACCGCACAGTGATTTGAATCGCCCGAACTGGTTTGACGTTCAGCTCGGTCCTCCAGACAACGGGTTGATTTGTACCGCTTACATCGCGGACCAGGCTCCCTGCGGGACGCGGCCCCAAGAAGGGATCCGGGTCGATTTGTGTGTCAGTCGACGTTCCGCCCTGCACACAGCGATAGTAATAGGTATGTCCGTGATTCGGATTCGCCTGCGAATCGGGAAAGACCAAATCGCCAACCTGATACTGTGTGTTGGGCTGCCAATCGGGCAATTGGGCAATAAATGCATTTCCCGTGTTAACACTGAAGCGATCGTAATACTTGAGCGCCCGGAACGGAGGCGGCTCCAAACCGATATCCTGTTGTTGCGTCAAGCCGGCCCGCACGTTGTCGAT
This sequence comes from Planctomycetaceae bacterium, assembly GCA_028284485.1. GTDB lineage: Bacteria > Planctomycetota > Planctomycetia > Planctomycetales > Planctomycetaceae > JANQRQ01. The sequence continues at coordinate 2,867 of JANQRQ010000158.1, forward strand.
ATTCGGATCCAAATTGATATTCGAATGCCAGGTATCAAATACCCGGTTCCGCGGCCCACCGATGACATACGCGTTCGTTCGCGGTCCGTAATCATGACTAAGTGCCGCATGACGATTGCGGTTTAGCGGATCATCCTGCGGCAGGAAACTCGCGGTATCGGGAGTTTGGTAATAGTCGCCGGGCCCGTTGATATCGAAAATCCCGTGTCCCATATCGACAAAGCCCCCGACGCGAATCGGCCGTTGACCGGTTTGCCCCAAACGTTCGAGACGGATAATCGGTCCAACTTGTTCGTCCCAGATTTTAACGTCAAACGAATGGACGTTTGACATCAGAATATCCTCTGCCCGACGTGGTCCGCCCCGAAACTGATCGATGACACCGTCGGTGCCCAAAGTCATCGCACCTTGTTGCACGACGGCGTATGGGTTAGATATCGCACCACCGGCGGCAACCGAGTTGGCTTGTGGATATTGAAACAGCTGATTCGAAGTTTCTTCGTGCGTAAATCGACCCATGAACGCACCGTTTGTTACGAACTCGCGCGGCTGGCCGTCGTCGATACCATCCGGAAAGCCTTGCTGGTCCGGCGTATCGACATGATTGTGGCCGAAGCGGTTGTTCGGGAAACCGAGCGCGTTCGCATTGGCGATTCCGTCGCTATTGTCGAGATCAGCCGCCCCGTGAAATGTGACCCCCTGGTTCGTCCCATTCGTAAAATCGAGGCGAGAACGAACCGAAAAGTCAAAGTCGGTTAAAAAGTTCCCCGATTGAGCGCCCAGCATGAACAGCGGATTGTCCGGGTACAGCCTCAATTGCGGATCAAGCGGATTTGCGAAGAACGGAATCTCGCTAGCACCTACCTGGGCCGCCGGTACGAATACTGCATTATTCGAATCCCAGAAATGTGTCAGCGTCGGTTCGGGATCGCTGCCTTCGATCGGGTTGCGAATCAACACTACCCGCCGGTACAAATTCCCGTTTCGCAAAAAGTACGAAATCTCTGCAAACCGCGATTCGGCCGTCTGATTCGGCACCAGCACGCCGTCGTCCCAATCAGGCTGATTGCGGTTCCACAAAAACTCGTCGCCATAAATCAGGTTGTTGAATGCCTGCTGGTTTTGGTCACTGCTGAGCGGTGCGGCTCGGCCAATGTACGGCGTTTCGTCCTTATCTTGCGCGACGATTGTCGACTGCACCGTAAACTGCAACACATCGTCGGTGTCGTCATCGGGATCGTTTTCCGAATAGTAGAGATAACCGCGACGCTCTTCGGCGGGGAATGGCGAAGTGCTGACATTCTCAGCAACGAAAAAAGGAGAGACGATACGCATCGTCCGTTTCGCCAAATCGGCATGCACGATCGTCGTCAGTGTGCGGCTCCGTTGATCGTTCTCGGCGATCCCCCGTTGGACCGAAACCGAACCCGAGGCCAGCTCGAAGACCTGCGTGAAGAGCAACATCATCAGCAGAACCAAGCCGACCGAAACCATCATTTCGACCAGCGTAAAACCGGATCGGCTGGGGAACTGTGCGCACCGCTGGCGCTGAGAAGACGTCTGGAGTGCTCGAGACATGACCGCACCTTTAGAATGGAACCGCCCGCACATTCCACGATAGGTAATTCCGGCCCTCAAGGCAAGCGGGAACTCCGGAAGTTGCGCCTGAAACACGACTTGGGGGCCGCTACAGCAGGTCTTCGGACGGCCAAGTTAACATGCGGAGTGCAAATGTGCAGCTATCGTCGGTGATCGTCGTCGGAGCATAATTGTTGGAATCTCCAGAGAAGAACAAAAATCCGTCCCCAATTTGCTCGGCGGCCAGCATTCGCACTCCCCCGAAGCCGTAAGTCCAGGACCCGAAAACGAGTGTTCCGCCGGAGACTTCGGCGGTAGCTCCCATCGGAAAGTTTGTGAGGCCCGACGCGATGTTGGCATCGCCGACGACCGAGGTGTGCGTTCCCGCGTCGGTCAGGCCTCCTTCGTACCGTATTTCGGTGCCGAGATACTCCAGAAAATCGTTCACCGTATCGGGATCGGCCAGGCAAGAGGAAGGTGTGCCGTTTTCCCATTCGGTGGAGAGATAGAATCGCCCGCCCGCTTCGATCCAATCCTTGATCGTGTCCCAGTCCTGTTGCAGAAACTTGATCGCCGTTCCGCATGAATCGTGCAGCCCCGACATGAGGAGCGTGCACTCGTCGAGCAGGTCGAGGTCGGCCGACACGTTTTCGATAATGCGATAGTCGGCAAAGCAGTCGGCTGCAAATTCCCAGGCGTCGTTATCGAATCCGACAGCCGTCTTGTCGCAACACCAGGGCCACCAGCAGGTCATGTTAGTATTCAGTTTTCAGGGTGCAGTTTTCAATCGCGAAACTCGAACGTCGATTGCCGTCATTCCCGCGCGGTAGGCTTGTCCCCACGAAGGCGGGGGTGGGAATCCAGTTTTTTAGTGATAGGGAGGGCGAAGCTTCCGCCGAGCCAATGGGATCCACGGAGGTTTCAATTCACCACGGAGACTCGGAATTGGATGAAATCACGAACCGCGAATGAGCGCGAAACGATCGGCATCTCGTTCCCAGGCTCTGTCTGGGAACGCTACGCTCACGAGGCTCCTGCCTCGTCTTATGAACGTTCCGCTCCGGGGTTTCCTCCGCTGCGCTCCGTCCAACCCCGGCCACCCGACGTGAATGATCGATGTTCTCCGCGTACTCCGTGCCTCGGTGGTGAGAAGTTTCTTAACCACGGATTGCACCGACGGTACGGATTGATTGATGTGCGAAACGAAGAATCGGCACTGCTTGGCAAGCAAGCAGTGGCACACGGGAATTGGTTCTTCCTACGGCTCAGCAGGAGCTTCGCCCTCCCATTTCAGAAAACATCAAGCTGTTCATGAACAAACATTCGCCCAGTGGATTTCCCAGCCTTCGCTGATCCAGCTGGCATGCACCCAAGTTGTTTCGGGGATGTCGACATTTGAGCGGTTATATGCCGTGATGTTTTGGCCGCTGTCGGTTTCGCTGCCGGCCGTCGTTCCGTGAAAGACCGAAACCGTTCCGCTCGTGCCGGCGGCGATTTCCGCGTCGGGTTTGCCTAGAAGCGTCATGATCGCTGCCTGCACCACCAGCACGCGCGTCGCATTTGATTCGCCGACAATGCGAAAGCCACCGACGTGCTGCTTGAGTTCCCAAGAGCCCGAAATCGGCCCCCAGCGCTCGCCCGGTTGCGGAGAACCGCTTGCGAACAAGGCCCAACCGGGGACCGACGTGGGGATCAGGCAGATACCCGTTTTTTGCGGGGCAATCTTTTGCGGTCCATTAACGGCATGCAGATATTGACTGCCGTAGGTGTTCGGTTTTTTCGCGGCAAGCACGATCCGTCCGGAGGGAAGCGTGACGTAACCATCGAGCCGCAGGATGCCATAAGCGGGGATCTCCTCGCCGGCCTCGTTTCGAAATTCCTGCCACAACGGCGGCGCGAATTGGTTCATGCTTGCGAGTCGGATTTCAGATACTAGCCACGGATGGACACGAATATGTACGGATGTCGTATGAGGGTCCGTGACATAAATCGGCGTTCATCAGTGCAATCCGTGGTTAAGAACTTTCTCACCACTGAGGCACGGAGTACGCGGAGAAGAAACAAGAATTCTCGTCTAATAGGTGTCCATTCGCAGTTCTCAAACAGGCCACGTCACCGTGATGCGCAGAAGGGTTCACGCGAACGCGCGAAGCTGCCAAGGAAAGATTAAGTCGGCTTCTCGTCCAAGCGCTCACTGCGTCAAACAAGCACCAAGTCATTCCCGCGCAGGCGGGAATCCCATAGAACCAATTTCCGTGTGCCACTGCTTGCTTGCCAAGCAGTGCCGATCTGTCGTTTCGCGCATCAATCAATCGGCGTTCATCGGTGCAATCCGCGGTTAAGAACTTTCTCACCACTGAGGCACGAAGTACGCGGAGAAAATCGATCATTCACGTCGGGTGGCCGGGGTTGGACGGAGCCCAGCGGAGGAAACCCCGGAGCGGAACGTTCATAAGACGAGGCCGGAGCCTCGCTCCCATGGATTCCCGTCTGCGCGGGAATGACGGCCATCGACGAGCGAAACAATGAATCAGTCCCGGCCCTTGCCCCTCACCCCCGACCCCTCTCCCGACGGGAGAGGGGAGTACGTTGTCGGAGCAGAAGGTGACGCAAGCGTGAATTGTGAATCGGCGATTCGGTTCCATCTGTTCTATGCCAAACAGGTACTTTAACTTTCGGCTCGGCAGGAGCCTCGCCCTCCGGCAACGGAACACTGAAGACCTTCAACTTCCTACACCGACTCTCCGGCCAGCGGGATGACTCGATCACTGTACGATTCCACGTACTCTTGCCGAGCTTGCTCCTGTTGGGCAGCGATCAGCTGCTTCAATCGGTGAGCCTCCCGCCGCCGTGCGAAGGGCGGAATGTTCACGCGGTGTTCGGCGTTTCGGCTGGCACGAGTCGTTGTCGTGCCCCGAATTGTCCAGGTCACTTGCTGAATGGCCCCGTCAGGCGAGATGTCGACCAACTCGGCGTACTGCACGTCGCTGGAAGTCCCGAGCCGCAACTCTTCCAAAGCGGCATCGAGATACCGCGCTGCCTGCTGATCGAGCCGATCGACCTGATCGTTAACAACAAACCCGCGCGGCAAACCATTCGCGCTATACACAGTCCGCACAGTGCGGACGATTTCGGGCCGGCGAATAATCCGCGGTCCCGTTCCCTGCCGGCGCTGTAAAACACGTTCGAAGGAATATCGCAGCGGCTCGCGAGTTGGCAGCTCCTTGATGGCAAACGCGACTTCGAGCTGCAAATCGGCCGGCTCATAGGCAGCGGCATCGGTGCCCAGTTTGAAAACCGGTTTGCGAAACTTCACGATGCCCAGCGGTTTGACGATGGAAAATCCCGCCGTGTACCGCGTGCCCATTGGCGTATTTGTTTCTGCAATGTCGTCGTCGAAGAATTCTCCGGTGACGCGGGCCGGCTTCGCGCGGGTTTCGCCGAATTGCGTGTCGAAATAGGTTTCGACGAGTGTCTCTTCAATCGGTAAGACCTGCGCGATGCTGTTCAAGGTTCCGTACCCGCGAATTTTCAGCGAGCCGTCGGTCATCGTCGTGATGCGATACCAGCGAAAGACCGATTCGCGGGCCAAAGCACGATCGTCTTCGTCATCGATGCCGGAAAACAGCCCGGGAACCTGGTTCGACCAACCGTCATTCGGTCGATAGCTTAATTGATCGATCGGTTTGATCTTGCCGTCGCGATCCCGTCCGACCGCTTCCAGTTTCCAGCGGGCTTGAAAGCGGGTTGCTCCGCCAACCAACTTTAGCGAATCGGGAATTTCAGCGGCATCGAATTCGACCGCCGCATTCATGGCAGTGGTGCGACCCGGTAACAGCGCCCCCTGCCCCATCCGTTCGATCGATACGCGGTTGTTCGTTTGCAACACAACTCGGCAGTTAAACCGCGAACAAAGTTCCTCGAGCGCCACAGCCGGGTTGGTTGAAGACCAATGGACTTCGGGATTGGTTCCGTTGGGCATTTTGGCGACGGAAAAGCCCGATTCTCCCATCGCGCGCAGACACAGCGTGGCGAGTTGTTGCGGAGTTTTGCGAGTGGCCGTTTGTAGTTCACCTGCAGCATTGTGCAAATTGTAGTGACCGCTGATTTCGCCGCCGGCGATCCATTTCCAGCGACGATCGAGAATCTTTACCGACCAGATTTGCCCCGACTCGGAGATTCGTAACGACGAACGGTCGGCTCGACACCCGGGAAACGTCAATCGCGTCGGACCGTACGCGAACAACAGTACGCCATTGAGCGCGAAATTTGTCGATTGCGGAATTAACTCGACGACAGCAACGCCGGGTTGAATGCCGTGGCTCAGCGTGTATTGGGCGCCGATGATCCGCTGCATTCCCGGAAAAGTGGCGTCGCCTTTCGGTAGGGCCATGTTAGGACTGCTCGAGAAGTAAATGAGCGGAATGGCGCTAGCCACCGGTTCCTGGAGTTTTGAAAAGCCGGCGGCTAGCGCCTTGCCGCTCAAAAATAGTTCGGACACTTATTGATCGAACGCTGCTTAGCTCCCGATGGCTGACAGCGTCAGCGTTTGATTGGGAGCGATGTCCCAGGTGCCATCGGCCGGAGTACAACGCACAAAATCGAAGCCGTTGGTAATCGTCACCGTGCCAAACGGATCGTGGTATTCGAACCGCTCATACAAATTGAGATTGGTCACCGTGCGGCTACGCATGTCCTGCCGGAAGTCAAGGTTTCCTTCGCTGCCAACGTTGGCGGTGATCAGTGTCCCCGTCGAACGATAGCGCACGTCGCCGCCGTCGAGGTTCAGCGTGCCAAGGGCGCCTTCTTCATAGATCAATTCTCCCCCGACCATGTCGATTGTGGACGCATCGGATTGCAGCGTGAGAATTCCGCCGGTCTGCTCAATGTTGGTCAGGGTCACTCCCGCGCCGCAGACGACCGTCGAATCGCTCGATTCGTTTTCGCGGTAACCGACACGCAATGTGGCAACGGTCGCCGACTGACCGCCGGCCACAGCGATTCCGACATTGCCGCGCGTCACATTGACCTCGTTGGAGGCGTGGGTCCCCTGCCACAACAAAGCGGGCACATTCGTTTGGGCCGATTGCCCGGTATTGAGAACGTTCAGCGTGACTTGTCCGGTAAGCGTATCGATCCTCAGCCGCGAACTGCCGTTCCCTTCACCCGCTCCGATCGTGATCAGCGTGTTCGTCGCGTCGGCCGAGTCGCATAGCTTGAGCGATTTGTCGCGATACTCGAAATAGTTCATGCCGCCCGATTCGTTGACGTCGGGAAGCCCAATGTTGCCGAGATAACTCGAGCGAATTTCGATGCTCGCCGGGGTGATTCCGGTTTGGTCGAGGCCGTACAAAATATCGACGTCGCTGTTTTCAATGACGACGTCGTCTCCATCAGCGGGGATCGTTTCACTTTCCCAATTACCTGCAGCATTCCAGTGATTCGGCCCGGTGGCGTTGGTGGTATCGGTGGGCGAGCCCAGCGTTCCGGAAGCGGACGATTCCGACGTGCTTAACGCGAATGGAATACCCGCGGTGCGCCCAGTGAGAATCAGCGTGCTGCCACCGTCGCTTGCTTCGATTTCTGCGAATTCTGGAATTTGGTCGCCGGTCGTGTTACGCGATTCGTCATTGACGAGATCGGCACCGTTCACGGCGGCGACCAACGCATCAACCACGTCGCCGACCGTGACGCTGCTGCCGAGCGTCACGGTGAGGTCTTTTCCGTTAATCGTCAAAGTCGCGGTGTCGTTCGTTGCCCAAGTCCCGGCGACCGAAACTTCTGTCACTTGCGCGACCGCGGGGGTGTCCCCCCGCCAGCGAATCGTGGCCATATCGATTGTTACCTTATGACATGCGGATGAGCGAAAAAGGGGACCGGTGCTTCCATGGTGTACGACCAGTTGATCGGGAATTCCCACAACGTTCCGCCGCGCAGCCGTGGCGTTCGTTCGGAATAAATGCGCCGCGAGATCTCTTCATGAATTGGAAAAAGTGGACCGGGTGGCACGGGGTAACTTTGCAATCCCACCGCCGACCCGCTTTGCACCAAAGTGACCAGCGATGTTTCCGAGGTGATTTGACGAACCCAAGGTCCGCGCAGAACAGGGATGTATTTTGTCATCGGGCCGCCGCTGCCTGTCGCGCGAACTTCTTCCTGCCAGGAGAGAATCTGTCGGCCGGCAGCCAGCACGTCAGCTTCGAGGGTGATTTCATAGCTGCGAAACGTGCTGTACTCGGCCCCTTCGCCACGTGAAAAAGTCGGACCGCTGGTGACGCGCACGCCTCCCATCGTGTGCTTATTCAGCAGGCTGTGCGCGGTGACCGTGCCATCGGCCAGGCGGAAGGTCAAATCGCCGCCATCGACTGAGTAGGCTTGTTCCAGTTGCCTGATCTTCCCAGTCAATTCCGCTTGCGTGTCGGCCTGCAGCACACCGGACAAGCGCCACACTTTATGCAGTCCGTAGCGATACCCGGTGTCGCCATAGAGTGGCGTACTGCTAATCGACAAGGCGACTTCGTTATCGTCGTGCGTATAGCTGCGGTATCGAACGAACACTCAAACGACCTCATTGAAAAAACGGTCGATCTCGGATTGATCCAGGCTGTCCCGCAAGCGATCGATTTCCGCGCGACGATTGGAATGCAACCTGGCGATCGCTTCGATAACCTCGGTCATCGCGCCCGCCATATCGTCGTTTCCGGCGTGGATCGCCTGCTGAATGCGGTTAGTCATCGACCTGGTGATACGGGAATCTCTTTCTCGCGCGGCGCGAGGCTCTGGGCGATCGAGGGGATGCGACAATGAAGACAAACTGCTGAATCGTTGTGAGTTTGAGGCGTGCGACCGAGGTCTCGTTATCGACAGATCGTCTAAAGGCTGTGAAGCGTTCGTTGCAGCTTCGACTGTCGTGCCCGAAGTCGGCCGGCTCGGCAGGAGCCTCGCCCTCCCGTCGGCGACTGTGCGCGGGAATGACCTTTCGCGACTCCCAAGCAGCTTGGGCGTCGGTTCCTGTGTTAATTCATTTTCCGAAACGGAAATGACAGTGCTCGGCAGGGACATTACCCTCTCAAATGACTGTGCATTGACGATTGGGCGGGACGTGGGGCTGCTGACATTTGATCGAATCGTGATTGCTGATTCGCGCCTTGGCAAATCAATGGAGTTTGGAACTTGGAGACGTCGAAACCCATTCGCATGACTGACGAAATCACGAGTCTGGGTCAGTCCAACAGCAGCATTTCGGCGTCGGTGCGTTGGCATCGTCTGGGTATCCGGCGATGTAGCGGGATGTCGTGCCGGAACAACCGCGCGATCGATCAATATCAATCGGGAGGGCGAAGCTCCCGCTGAGCCGTTGTCTGACGATTGGGTCGCACCGCCGCTTATCAAGTTGGCAATGAGATTTCCTGTGGGGCGCACAACTGCTCCTGAAACCTTGAATTCAGACAATTCCTTTCGTCCGGCGGTCCATGCGCGGATATTACGTTGACGTGAATTACCGTGTGGCAGCCGTCTGGCGGACTGTGTTTCGTTTCTTCTGCTTGCCGGCTGTTTTGACAGAAAACGCGCCACAGATTGATTCGGCATGCGTTTCCTTCCCGCGACAATGATCTGCCGCATCGCCGCGCGCAAAGCCTCGCCACGCGATCGAATCGCGCGAGGCACATTTGCGAGTCGCATGAATTTCACACGTGGTCTCGAGGGTTTTTCTTCAGTTGATCTGGTCATCGATCGTCGATTTCACAATTGAGGAGATTCGTCGGGCAATAGCCCGACCTACGCGGCCTGTTTTCGTTTTCCACCCGCGAAACGCGAATTGCTTCACCGATTCCGAAACCAAGCATGCCTCACCTCTCCCTCGGGGAGAGGTCGGCCGCAGGCCGGGAGAGGGTCGCAACAATGGTGCAAACAGGATTGAAGGTCGGAGGAGGTTCCGGGCTTTCCTCCGCGGCGTTCAGTCCAACCCGGCCACCCTCTTGATCCGTCACACGTCGCGCGAACTGCGAATGAGTTCCACGAGCCTTAACTGTTCCACATGGTCTTCGACGTCTCGAATGAGGCGGGCATGTTCCTTCACAATCGGATCATCGGGGAATTCTCCCGTCGCACGGCACTGCCGGTAATGAACGTAGGCCTGCTGATTGCGCGGGTGAAGCGACACCGGTTCTTCCGGCGTCCCTTTCGGGCATCCTTTGCCGTTTTGACAATTCGGTAGCGCACCGGGCGGACGCTGCACCGCATTGCCGCGGAATTCCACCATCGCGCCCGACTCCTCATCGAATAGAAATTTCTGACAGAGTCGGCAATCGCGTGTCGCCACTTCAGGGTGGAGCAGCAGCAAGGCTACTCCGTTGACAAGTTTTTTGAGGAGCCCTCCACACAGTCGCCATCGTCAACGCCGAGGATCATGTCAAGCATCCGCGAACGAAGTGACGGAGCCAGTCGGCCGCATACCGTCGGGGACATTTCCAACGGCTCACCCTGGTGCCGAATGTTCCACGACACAAAATGGTCGACCAGAAACCGGGCGTAGCGCGTTTCCTTTTCTTCCGCATCGATCTCGTCGAACCGGTCGAAAAGTCGCAGGCCTTCCGCAGCGGTGGCGGGACGATATTCGAATCGAACCGCTTCATGGGCCGATTTGTTTTCGGGGATCGTTCCGGTCATCGTGTATCCGTCGTCTATGTAGGCGGGCATTTGGGCTCCGAAGAATGGAATTGTGCAAAGTTGCCCCGTTAAGCTACCTCTCCCTCTGGGAGAGAGCGGCTCAAGGCCGGGTGAGGGAACGTGGAAATGTGAGATCAACTCATAATTGCCGTATGGACGCTGTTGTCTTCGGCATAAAAGCCCCCTCCCGGACGCGAGTGCGTCCGACCTCCCCC
>JANQRQ010000056.1 GCA_028284485.1 Planctomycetaceae bacterium
TACAGCAACGTTCACGGCAATTCCTGCCGATTCCAAAATCGTCCCGAATGCCGTAAAGGTCACTTGTCGACGTGATACCGGTCGAGCCAATGCGCTGCAGCTTTTCTTCGCGCCAATACTCGGCACAAATCATGCCAACCTGAGCGTTTCAGCCATCGCCCAAAACAAAGGGGGTTCCTGTGGTGGCATCATGGCATTGGAGAACATCTCTCTAAACGATCGACAAGCGGGACGTGCGCCTTACACCGACAGTTATGATTCCAATCTCGGTGACTACCATTCAGCGACGGCCGGGCACAACGGCGATGTTTGCACGAATGGACTATTGACGTTGAAGGGTAGTTCCCATGTCAACGGCGATGCAAAGTGGTGGGAGCAAGCCAACACCCCCAGCGCATTTGAATCCCAAGTGACGGGGGAACTCGCGAGTCTTCCCGACACGATCGAGTTTCCCCCGATTGATCCGGGAGATGCCGCCACAAACAATAACAACAGCGACCTTTTCGGAGGCGGTGGTGGTGACGACGATGATGACGACGATGATGACGATGATGTTGCTGTGCCCATTTTGAATAACGGTGCATTCGAACTGGGCACGGGCGGCATCGCCGACTCGGTAACGCTGAATCCGGGGAATTACTACTTTTCGACGATGACGGTCAGCAGTGGCTCGACAGTAACTGTGACCGGACCGACTTACATCTATGTCGAAGGCGATATCGACCTGCGGCATGGATCGATCAATAACACCACCTACAAACCGATGAACCTCCAGATTTACCCGATGGGGCAAAACTCCTCGTTGCATCTGCCATTGTTTGGCGAGCTACACGCAGCTATCTACACCACGACAACAGATATCTATCTGGGCGAGCAGAACGAATCGGTCACTCTCGAATTCTATGGGAAAATGGTTGGTCGAATGATCCGAATCTGGGATGCTGCTTTGCACGTCGACGAATCGATCTCGTTTGGGGCCCTCGAGTCTGGCGGAGAGCAGATCGGCAGGACCGGCGTGACTCTCGTCCAGTAACGCGATGTTGGCAATACGCTCTCAACAATCATTCATGATCTTGCCGGAAACTTGTTGAGACTTGCGACCTCCATTTGCTCCAGCGCTGATCACGAGATTTGGTTTTCTTGAATTTCCCGTCCCAAATCTGCTTGACCCCTAGAAATGGTGAACTAGCCTTTTTTAGGAACACTCCCCGCTCCTCAAAACATGTCGTAACTCCTCTTAACGGCGTGATACTCAATTGAATCTCACGAGGCCTCGAATGCGAGGTACCTCGATAATGGCAACCCCGTCGTGAGGCGGGTGCGCAAAGCCACGGATCTTCGAAATCGATTGAAGATGGCCGGGCTACCGAATGGTTCTGAGTGATAGACGCATTTGAGGAGTGACACCAATGAGAAAGCTGCTGAGGAATGCCCGTAATCTCGCGTCGTGCGAATCGACACGCGAGGGCAACATTCTGGTCCTGTCGACCGGTGCGATGATCATGGTCTTGGCCTTTGCGGCCTTTTCGGTCGACGTCGGCTACATCGCGCTAACGAAAACGCAATTGCAAGCCGCTGTTGACGCCGCCGCCCTAGCTGCCGCCATGGAACTCAATCCCGTGGCCAACCAGGACGACGTCGAAGAATGGGTCAAGGACGCAGCGGTTGAGGTCGCCGCCTTGAACCGGGCGGGCGACCATGAAGAAGTCTTTCTGGATCCGGATACCGACATCGATCTCGGTCGCCGCACTTTCGATGCGCAAACCGGCGAATTCACGATGGAGTTCGGCCCCGATGCGCAGCCTTACAACATTGTCCGCGTCACGGCCCGCCGAACGCAATCGACATCCGAAAGTGGCGGTGAAGGGGGAGAAGAGGGCACATCCTCAGTCGAGGACAACCGCCTGCCGTTATTCTTCGCCCCTGTCATCGGGCACGAAAAAGTCGGCCTGCAAACCTCAGCAGTTGCGACCTTCCAACCGCGCGACGTGATGTTGGTTTTGGACTACTCTGCGTCGATGAATGACGACAGCGAATTCAAATCGATTACAGCTGGCAACCAATCTCAGGATGCTGTCGAATCCAACATCGAACAAATCTGGGAAGACCTTGGTTCGCCGGCCTACGGCAACCTGCCATTTCATCCGGAATACGTGACGAGTGCCGGACAGCCCGAGGACCCGGACAACAACATTCCCCATATCGATGTCACCTGGACAGGACGCAGTGTCGACGTGGTTTCCACATTGTCGCTTACCCAGGTCAAACTCGAATTCACGGACGGGTATACACAGACGTTTTCCAGCCCCTCTGGAACGACCGGAAGCTTCGAAGGAACTGGGGCCAATAACAACAAATGGGTGGAGTCCGTTTGGGTGCTTGCCGGCGACAACGCATTGAGCAGTTCAGCGGGTATCGGCGAACGATTTGATTTCGACATCGACGGAATTGTCTCTGCATTTGGTCTGGATAATGTCACTTATCCTGGCACCGATGGAAGCTGGGAAGAATTCATCGCATACGTCAAGAACCACAGCAGCAGCATGGGAATTTACGACTACGACGTTTATGCGATCGGCTATCGCCGCAAATTCGGGATCATGTGTCTCATCAATTACTGGAACAAACACTATCCCATGTCGAGCCAGACGCCTGCCCTTTGGGAAGGCAGTCAGCAGCCAATCACGGCTCTTAAGAATTCCACCGACATCTTCTTGGACTACCTCACCGATGTCGAAGCGGAAGATAAGGTTGGGCTGGCTGTCTACAGCTATCCTCAAGGTGGCGGTGCGAAATTGGAATCGGGTCTGACGACCGATTTCGATAGCCTGAAAACAATTTCCCGTGAGCGTCAAGCCGGTCACTACGATCGATATACCAACATCGGAGCCGGAATTCGTGACGCCCGTATCGAACTCGTCGACAATGCCCGGCCGAATGCATTCCGCATGATCGTCTTGATGACCGACGGAATTGCCAATCGTTCTTCAACGTCCGCCAGCCCGGCACAGTTCGCTTTAGACGAGGCCGACCTGGCGGCTGAAGCCAAGATTGAGATTGTTACGATCAGCCTGGGAATGAATGCGGACACCTGGTTGATGCAGGAAATTGCCGACCGTACGGGAGGGATTCACTTCAACGTGCCGGGTGGAGTGCCAGTATCTCAGTATGAAACGGAATTGCATGAGGTCTATTCAGAAATCGCTGCTGACCGACCGCTAAAACTACTGCGTGATACGAGCGACCAATAGTTCTGAATAAAGGGACTATCCCGATTCGAGTCCGCTCGAATCGGGATCTGTCCCTTCCCGGAAACGGCCGGCTTCTCGAACATATGCTAGGTTTCAATAAGACAAAGTGCAGACCTCAACAATAAGGTGGCTATATCCGCCGAGCGTTTTGAGCCCGAGTCAATCAAATGGTCTGCCCACTCGATACAAGGCTGTCACCATGAGAAAGCTACAACAGAGACACAACGACTCGAGACGCGGTGCAACCGCAGTGGAATTGGCATTTGTCCTTCCAATCTTCTTTGCTGTCGTTCTGGGCGTTGTCGAATTTGGCCGAGCGATGATGGTCAGCCAACTTGTGACGAATGGGGCTCGCGAGGGTGCTCGGCTCGCCATTCTGGACGGAAGTACGAACTCTGAAGTGGAAGGCATCATCAAGGACTTCATTGAAGACTCGGTCGATGTGAGTTCCCAAGAAGTCAGCGTATCGATTACAGTCACGCCGGCTCCTGGAAATGAAGACCCCGGCAACGAAGTCGGCAATGCACAACCGCGCGACCTCGTCGAGATCGTCGTAGCAGTTCCATTCGACAGTGTGAGTTACATCCCCGGCGACTATCTCAATGGAACGACGCTCACCGGTAAGAGCGCCATGCGTCACGAATAGAACTCGGAAGCCGGCTCTCAGCATTTGCCGGCAAGCTCGTCACGAAGCCATACCGAGAAGATCTTGCAATTCGCTGACCAAATCGCCCACTTTCATCGTGGCGACGTACGCACCTGCGACGAGTAACCCGATGCAGGAAAGGATCAGCATCGTGTCCCATACCTTGCCGGGGGCTAATCGAGGGTCGGTCAGTTTTCTGCGAAAATAGACCGAACTGAACCCGATGATCGGTAGCATAAATGCCTGCATTGCACCGGCGATAAGAATCACCTTGACCGGATTCACGCCGCTGCAATAGACGGCCAGGCAGAGCATCGGCAGGACCACAGAGAGAATTGCGACCGAACGATTATGCGATTTTTCGTTATGCTTCTCCATGAGACCAAAGACCTTGATCGCGTCGGTCACCATGCGGGCGTTGGCTGCATTGGCCACAAGAAATGTCGAATACAAAACGGAGATCGCTCCGGTCAAAAACAGCCACTTCGCATATGTTCCAAACACCGGAACATATGCCTCCGCAAGGGTACTGACCATTCGCATTCCTTCGGGGTCGAGTCCGTCGTTATATAACACCGCGACTCCCATCAGGAAAAAGGCGAGAGTGGCGATCGTATAAACGACCATTGAAGCATAGGCGTCGCAGCGCATCACCTTCATCCAACCTTGCGCACGATCGACCCAGGCCTGGTCGTCGGTCCTTTGCCCGGCGAACTTCGCATATCCTTTTTCGAGGCACCAGTACGGGTAGGCGATTAATTCTGATGCGCCGACTCCGATGATCCCGAATGTTGCCAGCGCTGTCGTCCACGGGCTTTGTCCCGAGGTCGCTTCCGGAGCACCAAACGAAAGGCCCCTCAAAATCTCCGAAAGCGGAATGCTGTAACGGTCGCTCATTTGCAGGGAAATTACGTTTCCGACTGTGATGATCGTGAATGACACCACAAGGACGGTCGATATGTTCTGGATCATTCGGTAGCGGCCACGAAACAGCAGACCAGCCGTCAGAAAAGCAATCACCGCTGCCCAAATCTTGTCGTCGTACGTTGCGAGATCAGCGATCGAACCGCCCGAGCGAACTGATTCAACGACTTCCTGCCCGCGGTCGCCCAGTTTTTCGATGCGCATCGAAAGGGCTTCGTAGCCGCGGCTTGCTCGAGCGCGATCTCGCTCGCTGAGGGACGAATCGCCACTGCTCCCTTGAAGTTGGTCCTCCCATTCGATGAATCGCTCAATTTCGGCTTGTCCGGGTACCTGAATGGCTGCCAAATAATCCCCCCGAATCGGAAAAGTAATCGCCATCGCCTGCCCAACACCACCGACGATCCCTCCCAATTGACCAACGGTGCACAGAATCATGACCGCCCACAACCACAGAATCCAATTTACGCCTAATCGCGGTCCCGGAACGCGATCAAGAGCCGACAAGGTTGTCTCGCCGTGGCTGATTGAGTACCGACCCAATTCGATCTGCACGAACACCTTGATAAAACAGCCAATAATAATCAGCCACAACAACGCGATCCCTGCCTGGGCCCCGGTCTTGGTCGTGGCGATTAATTCCCCCGAACCGACAATGCTGCCGGCGATAATTAAACCGGGGCCAAGTCGACGGACAATTCCCATGAATGTCGTCGGCGGTTCGACCGTGCCCGTGCCCGTGGCAGGATCGATCGAAGGAGGCAGCGTATCGTGATCGGTATTCTGGTTCATGCGATAGGTTCAATGGCGCGCGGCATAGGAAAGCGATTGAAAAGTGATTTCGGTTATAACCGCGTCGCCACCGTCGTTCAAGAATTGAATTCTGCCGGACTGTCGCGACTTGTCTTTTGACACAATCTCACTAAGGTTCTAACAGAGGTTGAACCATAGGAAGTCTGTGCTTTTTCGATCCGTTTTGCCGGTGATGTGTCGATGGACGTGCCGTACTATCCCACGCACGAATTTGGACCACTGATGAAAGGTCTCATTATCGGCGGCATCGGCATCGTGCATGTCTTTTTGGCACAGTTTGCGATCGGTGGCGGCCTGCTCATGTGTTACTTCCAGTGGCTCGCCGGAAGTCGCGGTTCGCAACTCGCCCGCCAGTTTGTCGATGGGTACTTCAAAGTACTGGTTCTAATTAGTTTCGTTGTGGGCGCCGTCACTGGTGTGGGACTTTGGCTGACGAGCATCCAAATCAGCCCCCGTACGATCGGCATTATGGTCGATGAATTCCACTGGGTGTGGGCCACCGAATGGACTTTCTTTTGTTTGGAAATTGTCGCCGGCTATTCCTTCTATCGCTACTCACGCATCTTGAATGACCGAAACCGCCTGTTTCTGCTGGCGACGTACTCGGCAGCAGCATGGTTCAGCCTGTTCTGGATCAACGGGATTCTGTCCTGGCAACTCACGCCAGGAGAGTGGGTCGCCGAAAGAAACGTGTGGGCGGGATTCTTCAACCCCAGCTTCTTACCCTCGTTGATCTTCCGAACGGTTACCTCAATGGTGATCGCCGCTCTCGTCGCATGCATCGTGATCAATCTCATCCCCGACTTGAGTCGATCACAGAGGGAGAAACTGATTGCTAAGGCGGGACATTTCACCGCACCGATGGTGTTGATGCCGCTTCTCGGGATCTGGTATATGGCGAGCATTCCGGCCGATAGCCGACAATGGATTATGGGTGGCAGCGTTGCCATGACAATGTTCTTCGCCCTGGGCATCGGCTGCTCTTTGCTGATCGGCGGTTACGCCTTGTTTTCATTGCTTCGAGGCGGCCTGTATATCAATGTGGCAACGGCAACGTTGCTGTGCCTGTTGGGATTTCTGGCGACGGCAGGGGGTGAATTCGTTCGCGAAGGCGTTCGCAAGCCGTACACGATTCGGACTGTGCTTTACTCCAACTCGGTCACCCCCGACGAACTCGCGTATTTGCGGCGAGTCGGCAGTGTCACGAATGACCCTTACCCCTTGCTGTCGAGTGATGAAATCCCCACCGACCAATTGCAGCTCGGTGCAAAGGTGTTTCGGTTTCAATGCAGTGTTTGTCATACCGTGCAGGGGGCGAACGGATTGACACACCTGACGGGAACTTGGACACCGATGCAGCTTCGCCTCAATGTGGCTCAACTGCAAAGAACGAAACCTTTCATGCCCCCCTTTGCAGGAACACCCGAGGAATTAGAGGCCTTGGCTCAATGGATCGAATGGCATAACAGCGGTTCGATGGATGATTGGTCTGCTGCGGATTCGGGCGCAAGCTTGACACAGATTGCGAGTTGGCTCGACGAAGTCGGCACGCGACCTGGTATCGACCTGATGAACGAACCCCGAGTAAGTGGTGGTGCGCAGTGATGGAAACTCCTTTTCCATTTGGGTTTCCGCTGCCGACAGGGTTTTATCTCACCCTGTATGTTGCGACATGGGTGATTCATGCCGCGTTCATGAATTACGTATTGGCGGGATCGGCGTATTTGGGCGCTGCAATCGTCATCCAGGGCAAATCTGTCGAGACGAACCCGCTGGCCTCCTTACTTCGTGATTGGCTTCCCTTCATGCTAAGTGCTGCGATTACGGCAGGAATCGCGCCACTCCTGTTTGTGCAGATTCTTTACGAAGATTCGTTCTATACGGCAAACCAGTTGCTGTTTCATCGCTGGATGGCGATTTTGCCCACATTAATGCTCGGTTTCTACCTGCTCTATCTGCTGAAGGCAAAGTTCATCGCCAAACGATCGCTAAAGTTGCGAATCGCGATCGGCATTAGCGCGTTTTTGTGCTTTGCCTTCGTAGCTTGGTCTTGGACGGAGAACCACTTACTCAGTCTGCAACCGCAGTCCGTTTGGGTCGAGCAATACGCTTCGGGAGTGTTTCGATACCGGGACTCCCAGCTGATATCACGCCTTTCACTTTGGTTCGCTAGTTCGTTTCCGACGATGGCGACGGTGCTGGCTTGGCAATTGATGACTCAGAAACCGACCGATCTCGAAAAAGGTCAGCCTGGCACTCGCAGGACGGCTGCTCTGGCCATGTGTGGGCTCGTGGCGAGCGGCGCTGCAGCGGGTATCTACTTGAATTCACTTGACTCTTCAGTTTCGAAGTCACTTTTCAGCGCGTTAGGATTTCCTTACCTGATGCTCGCATCGCTGGGATTGGTGATTCAATTGCTGTGCTGGATTTCAATCTACGCGCGCAGCAAACTTGACAAAATCTCATTGGCGATTGCGTCGACTGGATTGTGTTGCACGCTGACCGGTTTTTCCGTCAGCCGTGAGGTCATACGTATATCGACGATTGATTGGCAAAATCGTCTTTCCGCACACGAATCAGCGTTCCGGGTCGGTGGTTTTGCGCTGTTCTTGACAAGTGCCGTCGTCTGTGGCGGATTGATCTTCTACGTCATTCGACTCGTGCGAAAAAATCTCACCGAATCGAGTGCCTCTCACGGATAGCCGTCTGCGTCGAAAGCCTGGTTTCGCAACCGGTCGTTCTTGAAACGGCCCCGCCAGCACGGCGGAGTGCCCACGATGAAGCACTCACGTGCTGGTACGACCCTCGATCACCGAAACCATGTTCCCTTTCTGCTGCATCATAAGACCGATGCAATGCGATCGCATAATTGCTCGATATTGTCGTCCGTCATACCGGCGACATTGATTCTGCCATTTCGAACGATGTACACCGAATGCTTTTCCCGAAGCAAATCGACCTGTTCTGCGGTGAGTCCCGAAAAGGAAAACATTCCACGTCCCTCGGCCAAATACGAAAAGTCTCGCTGAGGGCATTTCGCCGACATCATTTCGCTGAATTGGCGGCGCATCGAGTTGATTCGATCACGCATTTCGGTCAACTCTGATTCCCAGGCAGCCCGCAAGTCGGCGTCTTCCAAAATCGTAGCAACGATTCCGGCACCATGGGCAGGGGGATTTGAATAATTCGTCCGCACGCAAATCTTCGCCTGACTTAGCACGCGCTGAGCGGCATCCTCGTCGGTCGCCACGATCGACAAAGCACCGATTCGCTCTCGGTACAACCCAAAGTTCTTCGAGTAAGAACTGGCCACGATCAACTCGCATCCGGGACGGCAAAACTCGTGGAGACCAGCGGCATCCTCTTGCAGTCCGTCACCGAAACCCTGATAGGCGAAATCGATAAGTGGGATGAGTCCTTGTTCATAAACCGCATCGGCGATCTGTTTCCATTGCTCCGGCGACGGATCGGCACCGGTCGGATTGTGACAGCAAGCATGCAGGCAAATGACATCACCCGAAGGCATACTGCGCACCGCATTTAACATTTCGTCGATTTTGACCGAGTTGGTTGCGGGATCAAAATACGGATAAGTCACCGATTCCATCCCGGCGGCCCGAAACACGGAAGGATGATTCGGCCATGTTGGATCGCTACACCAAATCTTCACATTGGCCGAAACTTTTTTAACGAGATCGGCAGCAACGCGGAGCGCACCGGTTCCACCAGGAGTCTGCAAGGTTGCACACCGACCGCTGGTGACAATTTCGTGCTCTTCCCCGAAAAGCAGGTTGCGGGCCAACTCGTCGAATTTCGGCATTCCATCGATGCCCAGGTAAGACTTTGTCGCTTCGGATTGCACCAAGCGTCGCTCCGCTTCCTTGACGCAATTCAAAACCGGCGTTTTCCCGGAAGCATCTTTGAAGACGCCAACCGTAAGATTGATTTTGTCGGTCGCAGGATCCCTCTGAAATGCTTCGTTTAGCCCGAGAATGGCATCGGGGGGAGCCTGCTCAACTTGCTGAAACATGCTTCAATTTCCTCTATCAAATGCTTTGAATACTCGCTGACGCGATTGTTAGACTCGCCTTCGGCCACGTCAAGCCTGCGATGAGCCCCTGTAACAGATACCAGCCTCCCTGCGGAATGATTTCGCCGCGAAAGCGCCGTCGTTCGTTCTCCCTATGAATTTGCAGACACCTGAAATGAACTGTGACGCGTGCCCCATTCACGGTGACTTTTGGAACTTGAATCAGATCCCAACATTGACTTATGGCATACTCAAACTCGTCAACGGCTTGTCAAACAACGATTTGTGCTTGACGACTTTTCCGAAACTAACTATAAGTCCGGCAGACTGAATCGTACGAATTGTGTGCCAGTTCGGCATACGACGGCGATATTCGAAACGGAGTTTTCAGTTGGTCGCTTCTCTCATACGGGTGCCAAAGAGAAGTTACCGTCTTAGACCTGGGTGCCCAGCATAGTTTCGACAGGAGCCAATGGAGATGGCAACAAAGTCCACAGCGAAGCGATCGGCGAAATCCTCTGCCGGGAAAACCCGATCCACTGCAAAGAAGTCGACCAAGTCCCGTAGTGGAGCCGCCAAGAAATCGGGCGCTTCCAAGTCAACCGCCAAACGGTCGACAACGAAGTCCAAGGCGACTAAGTCAACAAAGGCAAAGTCCGGAACAGCCAAAAAGAAGGCAACGGCAAAGAAATCGACAAGCCGTAAGACCGCTTCAAAGTCGAAGAGCACAAGCCGATCGACCAAAGCCCGAACCGGCACCGCCAAGAAGTCGACAGCCAAGAAGACCACTGCGAAAAAGGGAACGAAGAGAACGACCGCTAAGAAGTCGACGAAGTCCCGAAGTGGCGCGACGCGTTCGACAACACGTAAAACGACAGCCCGAAAAACGACAGCCCGCAAAACGACCTCACGTCGGAAGTAAGCAGTCGATTTTTCAAATTGGCAAACTCGTTGTCAGGCAGGCCGCTCCGGTTGGTGCGGCCTGTTGTTTGCGCGCGCCTCAACAGACACCGTGCGAGCCTCACGCCAGCAAAGCCGCTAGAATTCCCGACAACACAATTCCATCCCAAGTCCCCGCCCCGCCGATACTTACCGACCCCGTGCCAATGCTCTGAAAACGACGCCAGTTTAATAAGTCCGCACCAATGAGTGGGCCTGAAATCCCCGAAACGTATGCCACCGGAGCAACCAAAGGGCCGAGGTCGACTGAATCTGCAGTCGCACCCATCAAGATAAATCCCAGCCATGTCGTCGTGATTGCCACCAATGCCGGAAGGAAAAACGGCAATGCGATTCCCATCCCAGGTATCGGCCGTGCCAGGCGATAGCAGGCAAGAATGTTGGCTGACATGGCGATCAGTAACACTAACGTCGGCGTTGTGCCTCCTCGAAAAATGTAGGGCAA
The DNA here is from genome assembly GCA_028284485.1 of Planctomycetaceae bacterium. Taxonomy (GTDB): domain Bacteria; phylum Planctomycetota; class Planctomycetia; order Planctomycetales; family Planctomycetaceae; genus JANQRQ01. The sequence continues at coordinate 11,067 of JANQRQ010000056.1, forward strand.
TAACCAAAAACCCAATAGGACCGGTATGACACACCCGCCGACATTGACCGAAACGGTCATCTCCTGACGCATACGCTTCACTTGCGGCATGACCGACCAGCCGGCAAACGGCTCAAATACCGGCACTTCGACGAAATGGTCCAATGGATACCGAACTATCGGCAAGTTGATTCCTGAGCCCACGACGATACCAATCACAACCAGCAACGCTGCTGTCCGGCTCAAATGAAGATTCTCCAGCGCCGAAGTGGCCACGTTGATCAGCAGGAATGGCAATACGCAGGTCATTAGCAACAGCGAGAACAATACGAGACAACCCGTAACTTGCATCGTTCGCCGGGGATCAAACCTTGGCTGATACGACATTTTTTCGTCCGTTAACAAGTCTTCAAAATGACGGATACGTTAACACAGATAGATTCTGATCAGGACGCGGTGCTGACTGCAACAGTTCAGCGATTTGAGAAGAAATGGGGAATTTCCAGACGTTCCGAAAGCTCCTTATGATGGCAGACCGTTCGAACGTTGTTTGTGCTCCAAACTGACCAGCGGTCGCGATTGTTTCAGACCATCGAACAGATGCTGTTTTTCGAAACGAAAACGATCGAGATTGGGTATACCAGATTACAGTCAATGCCATGCGTCCGCATCACGGCAAACGGCTGCAAATCTCTTCTGCACTCGGGGAGACTTCCTATGGCCGACGATTTCGCAACACATTCAAACACTCCGGCGTCCATTTCCGGCTCGAGAATGTCTCACATCCCCCGACTCGCACTTGTCGGCTTGGCATTCCTCGGCGTGGCGGGATGCACTACGCAAGTGTACCAATGTGAAACAACTCTGCATTCGGATGGAACCGTCACCCGGGCTGTTCTCCAGCCACTTTCAGAAACATCGGAAGAGATCCAGCATCACAAGGACTGGGAAGTGACACGTTTGACGGATGATTCTGTGGATGTCGTAAACATTCGAGACGTTACCGTCTCCGACGAAGACCCATCGTACTTTGCTGCGTGGGGGCGATTTCGTTCAATCGATCAGGTGCCCGAACATTTTTACAAACAGTCTGAGCACTCATCGAAATCGAGCCGACTCAGTCACGCGTACAACCGCAGTGATTTCCTCCTTGTGACCGAGCATGATTGGTCGGAATCGATCAATGAGATCGTGACACTATCCGATGTTCATCCCGCGTCGCGCGAATTGGCCGAAATTCTGATCGATATCGTCGAACCGGCACTCGCTAATGGACTGGGAGATTCGTACGAAACCCATGGACTGGTGAGATGGCTTCGAGGCGACGGAACAGATTGGGCGATTGCCATCATTGATTCTGTGATTCAAGTTGCCGCAGCATCGCCGTCGATGAGCGATACCGCCCGAGAATCGATGCTCGTCGAAATCCTCGACCCCATCTGCTCAATGCGCGGGCTAAGTCTCACAGCCCCAAACGGCGAGCGTCTGATCGACTCGGACCTCAATGAAGCGATCGAATCGTTTGCAGCAAAAACGATCCGCGAGAATGTGCGACGTGTCGATGGACAACCGCTCGAAGACACGACAATACAGGCCATCTTCCTGTGGATGACAGGACAAACACCCCAAAGCGAAGAACAAGAATCACAGGAACTCTTCAAGTCCCTCAAGGCCGCGGCGGAAGAGGCCATCGAACAACAATTCAGTAGCAGTGACGCATTCCAGTCGGCAATCGACCGCCGCATGGAGCGAATCTTCGGCCTGTACGGTCAACCGATCGGTCAACCGATGGACTTCCGTTTTCAGATGACCATGCCCGGCCTCATTGTCGAAACGAACGGTCGGCTAGCTTCGAATTACGAGGTCATTTGGGCGTTTGACGAAGGTGCCATCTTTCCGTTCGGCTACGCGATGCGTTGCAAATCGCTCGAATTCAATCGTGAAACTCAACAACGCTTGTTGGGTCGAGTCGCCCTGAATGACCGCCGATCGATGGAACAATTCGTAGCGTTGTTGCGTGATGAACCGAAACTGCTCGATGTTTTGCAGCAATGCATCGAAGAGGAGAGCCTCGAAAAGCTGCAAGAAATCGATGTCACAACATTAGGAATTGAAGATGACGAGAGACTTGCCACCTTTCTTCAAGACGCACAAAAGCTAAGAAAGATTATTCAGCCTGCCGGCGCGCCGTAGCCCCCGCTTGACCGACAACGTGCAGTTCGCCGGACCTGTGTCGCGGTCTTCGGACCACCAAGTGGAAAGATGCCATTCGCCACGGTCGGATTGATCTCACACCC
>JANQRQ010000060.1 GCA_028284485.1 Planctomycetaceae bacterium
AGCAGGCGAATCCAGGAGATTCGTCGATGCAGCACGACAACGCAGCAGCGGCGAATATCGCGATCGAAGCCGGAATGGATTTTGAAGACACGTTCTAAGCCAGGATCTCGTGCAGGACGTTTCCCCGCGCGATCGGGAATGGCCGTCCTAATGGATCGTGCAGCTCAGAACTTGGAGCGAGGCCAAGGCAGTGGAAAATCGTGGCCAATAAGTCGGCGGGCATCACAACGTTGCTCTTTGGCTCTCCGCCAATCGAGTCGGAAGCCCCGTAAATCGTTCCCCCGCGAATGCCGCCTCCAGCTAGCGAAATCGAAAACACGTTGCCCCAATGCCCGCGGCCACCATTGGCGGCGATTTTTGGCGAACGCCCGAATTCGGACATGCAAACCACAAGTGTCTCGTCCAACAGATCCCGCTGAATGAGTTCGGCCAGCAGCGCCGAATAGGCCTGATCGAATGGCGGGAGCAGCACCGTCTTCAAACGCTTTGCTTCGCGAGCGTGCGAATCCCAGCAGGGGGCATCCGCAGGTTCATCGGGACTGCGGAACCAGTTCACCTGAACCAGGCGAACCCCGGCTTCCACCAATCGGCGCGACAGCAAGACACTTTGACCGAACTGCGAATGCCCGTAGCGATCGCGAACCGCTTTTGGTTCGTCCGACAAACGGAACGCTGCCCTCGCCTTGGGAGCGGTCAGCAAATCGAACGCCTGCTCGGTTGCCCCATCGTATTGCCCCAGGGCATCGCTACGCAGACGAGCACTTGAAACCTGCCGGTCGACTTCTTCAAGTAACTCCCGACGCCTTGCGAAACGGTCGAATGACAATTCCTCGGGCAACGAGAACTCGGGGATCTTGAAACGCTCCGAGGCCGGCTCGCAACGAAACAACCAAGGATCGTTCGCACTGCCCAAGAACCCCGCCGCCTGACCAGGCCACACCGAGCCATCGGTATTCCAGATATGATGCGGCAACCGCACCGCAGCCGGCAGAGAGGAATGGCCCGGCATCATTTGCCGGATGATCGAAGCGTAGTTGGGCCAGTTGTTCGGCGCGCCGGGGTTGGCATTTTCTCGGTTCATCGGCTGATGCGGGACGCCGGTGAACATGTAGTAGCCGCTAGAAGAGTGCGCGTTGTCGCCAGTCCGCATGGCTCGCAACAGACACAGGTGCTCGGCAAGTTTCGCCGTTTCCGGTAACAGCTCGCCGATGTTCATTCCCGGTACGCTGGTGGCAATGGGCTTGAACTCACCGCGCACCTCATCCGGAGCATCCGGCTTGGGGTCCCAAGTGGAATGTTGAGGGGGCCCGCCCATCAAGAACAACACAATGCAGGACTTGGCCTTGCCGGTCGTCGGCACCGCTTCGCCGGCGGCCGGTGCCCGCAGCAAATCGGCCAGCGTCACCCCCGCGGCACCAAGCCCCCCGATCCGCAACACCTCACGTCGAGAAACTCGGTCGCAAAGACGCACGGGTGAGGAAGTAAGGCGGTACATGCAAGTTGGCTCGAAATTGAATTAGCTGAGAACGAAGTCGGCTCCCATTGTCGGCAACTTACCATTTGATCGCAAGCTTCATGCAACAGAATATTGTTATTCGGTACTAACGTTTCTGACGCGGATGCTCAAACCGGATAGGCATCCGCTTCGCTCAGATCAACTTCATAGCCCAGATCTTCCATCGAGGCGATGGTTACAGTGCTTATTAGAAACGCACCACCGTCATATGACATCAAGTCCGACGAAAGCGTCTCCTCACTGCCCAATGCGGTTGACCGCCAGTGACTCCCGTCCGATCCTGGACCGATGCTTCCTTCGACGGGCACCCAGGTCGCGGTAAGACCGAAGAGTGCATTGTAGGCCGCAATCGCGTTGGCCCCGGTATACTGAATGTCTTCCGGATCATTCGGATTTGTATCAAGCAATCCGAAGGTATCCCAAAGACTACCGATCCCAAGGGCGTGACCGATTTCGTGAAGCGCGATCTCCTCAACTTCCGCAAGAGTGAACCCATTAAAATCAGCAGCGTCGAAGGTAATCGAAGCGAGTGCTGGCAACAAACCCGCTGTTCTCTGTACATTAACAGTGGCGCTAGCTAGCGCTCCACCCGCACCGTCAATTGCCACGACTTCAAAAATGATTGCAATATCGTCGACTTCGTAGTCATCGCCGTCGTACTCAAATTCAACTGCCGGAAGACCCGCCACAATGATGGATTCCCACCGGGCGATGGCGTTGTCGATTGCGTCGCTTTGATCATTTGTAAGCGTAGTCCCATCGGCGACAAAGCTCTGGATATTGAAGCTTGATCCCGTGAGCCCCTCAACCCAATCACCCACATCTTCATCTGGATAATCGACATCAAACACAGGTGTCGCATTCTCGATATAGTGGTCGCTATTGCCATTTCCAGTGTCCAAAAACACCACATCGTTAGCATCCAAACCATCCAGTTCTACTGCGTAGTATTCTTGATCCGCATCGCGGAGGAGTAGCGTATCGGTGGCACTCACAATCGCATGATCCGATGCTGTTGAGTCCGTAAATGCAACGCCTACGGTCGCGCTTCCATCGACATCGACATTGATATCGCGAAAATAATCCAAGAAGAAGAGGTTGTCGTCGCGATCAGCAAGGTTGCCACCGTTGGTCGGGGACATCGAAAAGAGTAGTGCCCCAATGAATTCATCTTCGCTGTCGATCACGGAATCGCCGACAACATGAAGTTCGTGTGCCGCTGCCACGGCCCCCAAGGTGATGTTCGCGGTGTGAGTTATTCCGTCCTCGGGGTCACCACCAGATGCGAAAAGCCGATCGATCCCTGTGAAAGCGAATGTGGTACCGGTTCCATCTTGAAATGTCCCATTGAGAACACTTGCGGAATCCTTCGTGACATTGAGTGTACTAGAGTTGTCATCCAACGCGGAAAAACGAATAGTATCATCGGTGACCCCTCCCAACACAGTAATCAAATTCAACCCGGTGTAGGCAGAAACGGCACCGCCTGTCAATTCACTGTTAATTACCGTCGCCGTCGTATCCGTAAGTGTGACTGACTGCGGGCCATGTCCCGGATCGGTCTGATTCAATGTCCAATTGTTCGATCCCGTGCCACCATCAACGGTGACTGGTGCGCCGTTGGTCCCAAACAGATCGTTGCCACCTTGACCGTACAGCCCCACGGACGCGGGAAGATACTCTTGCGATGCATTCAACGTATCGACACCGACGCCGCCCAAGAGCGACACGGTACCAGCCCCAGACCATGCCGAAGTCGGTGACCCCGAAACTTCCAACGTGTCGTCGTTCACTGAACCCAGCACCGTG
>JANQRQ010000068.1 GCA_028284485.1 Planctomycetaceae bacterium
CTTCCGGGATGGTCCACTGCCCGGAACCATAGAAGGCGAATTTTTCAGGAGCGTCATTGATTTTTCCGGCGATAACGCTGATCGCCTCGTCCCAGGAGATGGGGACCAGTTCGCCGTCCTTCCGGAGCAGCGGTTTTGTCAGACGGTCTTCTCCGTATAAGACCATCCCCACATGATATCCTTTAACGCACAGCAATCCCTTGTTGACCTCCGCCTGCCGGTCTCCGGTGACGCTGACGACCTTGCCATCTTTCACACCAACCATCACGTGGCAGCCGGTACCACAGAAGCGGCAGGGAGCCTTATCCCAGGTCACGTCCGGGATGACAGGCAATTCCGTTCCGCCGGGAGGAGTTACGGTCGGTTCATCGGCAAACAAAGGTCGCTGGGCAAACGCGGTCGCTACGGCCATAGCCGTCGACTTGAGAAACGTGCGACGATCTGCTGTCGTATCACTCAGCATTAGGGGCAGCCTCTGCAAAGGTCTGATGATTCTCAATGGGGCCGTTTTCCGTTTCACCAAAGCTGACGAACGCCAGCTCGACATGTTCCACTCCGGGAAGCGATTCGACCCACTCATACCAGTAGCGCGCCGTTCCACCGTCGGCCGCCTCGATGACCAGCGGTAGACGGCGTCCCGCTCTTTCGCCGACCGTGAACACCGGCAGCATGTCGACGGCCTGTACGACCCGATCGGCGGCTGACGTATCGTTCGGTAGCGTGACGACAAGGCTGCTGATCCACATGGTTCCGATCCTGTTCTGGCCGGGGATGAAGAACGACTTTCGGGAAGATAGCGGCCTGGCGAGCAGATTTCAAGAATAAAAGAATTTCTTTTCTTGAATTCCTGGCGCGGAAACGATACGCTCCGACAGTCGAACATCGTTTCGCGTTGAGTACGTCTCCTTCACAACCTGGATTTGCAGATATGTCCTCATTCCGTTGGTTGCGATTCGGCCTGGCCTTTTCCCTGGTGGCGGGGCTGGTCGGCTGTTCGCAGCAGTCCGAAGATCAACCGATGAGCGATACGTCGGGGAGCAATCCGGAGGAGACGTACGCCGCAGTCATCCGTCAACCACCGATTCCCAAGGGCGTTATTGCCAAAACGGCAGAAGGCCAACTGGTCGAGGTCTCCTGCAATTCTTGTCACTCCATACGTCCGGCGAATGAATCGAACGCCACCACCGGCAATTTGGATGAGTTTCATCAAGGCCTTCAGGTGCAGCACGGGAACCTGACCTGCGTCAGCTGCCACTCTGCTGAGGACGGATATGAATCTCTGCGTCTTGCGAGTGGACGCCGCATTCCGTTCGGCGAATCGATGACATTGTGCGGCCAATGCCACGGCACGCAGTTGCGAGATTATCAGCATGGGGCGCACGGCGGGATGACGGGCTATTGGGACCGGTCGCGCGGTGGACAGGAACGTAACCACTGCCTGCACTGCCACGATGCCCATCACCCGCGGTATCCGAGTTTCAACCCGGCAGCACCACCACGGGACCGTTTTCCTCCCGTCGGAAAGGGGGAACACGATGGATAGGGCAATTTCGCGGGAGAACGAATCTTGAACCGGACCGAATCATGAACGAGAGTCAACCGATGCCTGAACTGCCGATCGTCTCGGAGCAACCGTCGAGTCGACGGGGCTTTTTGAAGGCGTGCGGAGCGACGCTGGGGCTGGCCGCTTGGGCAACAGCGTTGCGTCCATTGACCGAGTGGTCGGAAGACTTGAATGTCGACGAGTTCCTGCAGAAGCACTACCGCGAACTGACTCCAGAACAAAAGCAGGCTGTGTTCCGCAGGCTGGAAGACGAAACCCGCGACGAACACGGCGTCGATGTGACGATCTCAGATCCGCAGGCGACCCCCGGTGTGCAGTTCGCGTATGCACTGAATCTGAGCATCTGCATTGGTTGCCGCAAGTGCGCGGAAGCGTGCCACGTAGAGAACAATCATAATCGCGAAACAAACGAATCCTATATTCGCGTATTCGAGATGGAAATGGGTGGCATTGATTTCGAGCAAGGGGATGCCACGTACGATCATCCGGTGCCCCAACCGGGAAAGTTCTACATGCCCGTGCAATGCCAACAGTGCGAGAATCCGCCATGCGTTTCTGCCTGCCCGATCGAGGCTACATGGCAGGAGGACGACGGCATAGTGGTTGTCGATTACAACTGGTGCATTGGTTGTCGCTACTGCGAAGCCGCGTGTCCGTATCATGCGCGGCGGTTCAATTGGGAAAAGCCGACGATACCCGCAGAGGAGATCAATCCGAACCAGGGTTATCTTTCAAACCGGATTCGCCCGCAGGGAGCGATGGAAAAATGCACGTTCTGCCTGCACCGAACCCGCGAAGGCCGGATGCCCGCATGCCTGGAAGCATGCCCCACAGGAGCACGCGTTTTCGGGAACATACTCGATCCTGACTCTGAAATTCGCTGGGTTGTCGAAAACAAACGGACGTTCGTACTGAAAGAAGAATTGGGAACAAAACCTCGTTTTTACTACTTCTTCGATGAGTGATTTGATGTCGACGCAAGCTATTTCTTCATCCAGTCCACCCCCCAGATCGAGCGACAACGTTGCCCGGTCCTATCCGCAGTTTCTGTGGAAGGCGGTTGGTGTGGCGACGGACGGCAACTGGCTGTTTTACGGATGGATGACTCTGCTGACGGCAATCGCGTTGGTGGGTGCCAATGCGTGGGCTGTGCAAGTGCGCGACGGCATGATCGTCACCAACATGTCGGACCATGTCAGTTGGGGGCTGTACATTGCCAACTTCACCTTTTGCGTAGGACTGGCAGCAGGCGGTGTGATGATGGTCATCCCCGCATATTTGTACGACGACGAAGAAATGCACGGCCTTGTCATCATCGGTGAAGCGGTCGCGATTGCCGCCATTTTGATGTGCACACTCAGTGTCATCGTCGATTTGGGGCGGCCCGATCGCTTCTGGCATTTGATTCCAGGAATCGGCAAATTCAACTGGCCAATGTCGATGTTGACCTGGGACATCATTGTGTTGAATGGATATCTGCTGATCAATCTGCACATTGTCGGCTACTTGTTGTACATGAAGTACCTCGGGCGGAAGCCCAATCCAGCTTGGTACATTCCATTCGTGTTTCTTTCGATTGTGTGGGCGATCAGCATCCACACGGTCACGGCGTTTCTCTACTGCGGATTGGGAGGGCGCCCCTTCTGGAATACCGCGCTATTGGCACCACGATTTTTGGCTTCGGCATTCGTTAGTGGGCCGGCCTTCATCCTGCTCGTGTTGCGAGCACTGCGTGTTACAACGGGATGGCATTGGTCCCCCAAACCGGCTCAGACCTTGATTCAGATTATTCGCGTTTCCATGGCGGTCAATCTGTTGATGCTCTTCAGCGAGCTATTCACGTTGTTTTATACGGGCAGCGGCCATGCGGCATCGGCGCGCTATCTCTTTTTCGGAGTCCACGGCGCGACGGGACTTGTTCCTTGGATTTGGACGGCAATTGTCCTGAACTTGCTGGGGACGGTTTTGTTCTTTTTGCCGGCAGCCCTTGAGAGGAGTCCCGTTCGAATCTTCGCGTGCCTGTTTTGCATTGTTGGTATTTGGACCGAAAAGGGAATGGGGCTGGTCGTACCGGGCTTCATCCCGTCGACACTGCACGAGGTTGTGGAATATTCGCCCAGCTTGACAGAATGGAAGATCACAGCCGGGATTTGGGCATTCGGAATATTGGTGCTGACTCTCCTGGTGAAATTGATTGCAGCGGTCGAACTTCGGCAGATTCATCAATCGAGCAAACCCTCGTGACACCCTACGGCAAAGTTGCACAGGCCGCGATTGCCTCTATGAGCTGCTTGGCGGAGCAATACTCTTCGAAGGCTCCGTTGCGGCTGAATTCGCGCGAAATCGGCGAGAAACGCAATCTCTCTCAAGCGATTGTCGCCAAAGTCTTAACGACGCTGTCTCAAGTCGGACTTGTCACGGGCGCACCCGGACCCGGCGGAGGATACGCGCTCGCCAGAAAGCCAAAAGAGATCACACTGCTGGACATCGTCTCACCGTTCAACCGCCTGGAGCAAACGCTGATGTGCCCGTTCGGTGAGGGATGGTGCGGTACCGGCCCGCAGTGCCCGCTACATACAGAGTTGGAAGATCTCCGTATGCAATTTTCGGATTTTTTGTCGCAGACGACATTGGAATGCTTCCAAGACCACAATTCCCCCTGACAGTATTCGGGGTGAGTAGGCGGGCGGCGAACATTCCTAATCTGCAGCCGCCACGCTTCTCAGTTGAGTTCTCGGAGGCGAATCTGCTTGAAGTAAAAGACGCTGCCGGGATCGTGAGCCTGTAGCGCAATCGCGCCACCCTTTGGGTCGAGCAGACGCTTGGCTCGGTTTGGCGCACGTTCTGGATTTGGGGGTTCCGTATAATCGACGACTTGTTCGCCTTCAATAAAGACCTGAATTCTCTTGCTCTCGACGCGTAGGCGGACTTCAAACCATTTGGTTTCGTCAACCGGCGATTCGCTTAGACTTACGATCGTGTAAAGGCTGCCTGTCTTCTGCGTCTCTTTTTCGGTGCTGTTGAGCTGAACTTCGTACCCTTTATTCAGGTACTTGCCTCTCCGCAGTTCCCGATCGGTGTGGAAGAAGATCCCCGAGTTCGAATTCGGTTCGGCACGGACGACCGCAACCAGTTCGAAGTTTTTAAAGGCAACATCCCGGCCGGTGTCACCCATAAAAAAGAGATGTGCCATGCCATTTTTGCCATGAGCTTTGAGGAGCCCGTCTTCCACTGTGAAGGATTCCGGAAGAACGTTGGCTTCCCAACCGGTCAAATCTTTTCCATTGAAGAGGTCCCGCCAAGGCGAGTCGTCCGCAGAACTAATTGCGGTCGAGTCGTCGAGAATATCGCGAATCTTCGCCCGTAGGTTTGCGACTTTCTCAGGCATCTCTTCGACGAGATCGTTCTGCTCCGAAAGGTCGTCTCTCAGGTTGAAAAGTTCAATCCCGTATTGACGATTGCGGTCCGCACTGAATCCGCGGCTCCCTTTCGTGTTGATCAGTTTCCAGTCACCGTCGCGGATGACTCTTCCGCCGTGCAATATGGGCGATCGTGGTTTCTGGTCCTGATCGGGATGTAGCAGCGCTTGCAGAAAACTCTCGCTGTCTTCTGCCATTTCCTGATTGAAGTTCTTCTGACCCGCCGCATCGGCCAAAGTGGCGAAGATATCGGCGAAGGCGATCGTGTGATCGTTTTTGGTTCCGGCTTTGACATGGCCCGGCCACTTCGCGATGAATGGGACGCGGTGTCCCCCCTCCCAGGCGCTCCCCTTGATGCCGCGCAACGGACCCGCGGAGCTATGGTCGAACTTGTCGACGTCCTTTTGATACCAGACCGGGCCGTTATCGCTGGAAAACATCACTAGCGTGTTGTCACTCAATCCGGCCTTTTCCAGGCTATCCAGAATCTGGCCGACAACACTGTCGACGGTCATCACGAAATCTCCATACATTCCCACGCCGCTTTTTCCGATGAACTCCTGCACCGGCAGCCACGGCGTATGCGGCGACGGCAGCGCAAGATAGAGAAACAGCGGCTTCGTTCCGTCGTGCGACTCGATCACCTGACGGGCTTCGTCGGCAAATCGTGGGGTGACTTCGACGTGTCTGAAGTCAGGGGCCACATTTCCGGCACGCCAAAAGGCACCTTGAATGTTGTTCCACCCTTCCTCGCCGCCGACGCTGGTGCTGTCGTCAACCGTCTCGGTCGGCGGCATGGTTGGCGTGCGATTCTTGATGTAGAAGTAGGGGGGAATGTCGAGTGAGGCATGCATCCCGAAGTAGGAATCAAATCCGCGATCTACCGGCCCGCCGGTCAACGGTTGCGTGTAATCGAAGTCGGCGCCATTTCCCGCCGCCTTCCCTTTTCGATCAAATCCGAGATGCCATTTGCCTACCATGGCTGTTTTGTAGCCATTGTCGCGCAGCATGCTGGCCACGGTCGCCCGGCCGTCGTTAATGATGGGGCCCGATCGATCGTTAAAGTTCTCTCGTCGGGCGGCAAATCGCCCGGTGATTAATGCGTAACGCGAAGGTTTGCACGTTGAACCACCGGAGTGCGCATCGGTGAAACTCATCCCGGCGCCAGCCAGCTTGTCCAAATGGGGCGTTGGGATTTTGCTGTTTGGATTGAACGCCTTGAGATCGCCGTAGCCCATATCGTCAGCCAGGATGAAAACAATGTTGGGCTTAGTTTGATTCTGTTGCTGGGCAAGCCCGGTGCGAGGGCCAACGAAACTGACACCGATAAGAAAATAGATCAATAAATGCAGGTGATGTCGATTCACAGTTGAGTCCTATCAGAGTGTCTTGTGGTGACTCTAATTCTTCGCCGCTTCGATGCGCTGCATGAGCCGCTTGTGGAGTCGCTTCCGGATCGAAGCGTAGTCGGAGTTGCCGGCAAGATTCGTGTACTGTTCCGGATCCTTTTCCAAGTCGTACAGCATAACGCCTTGCTGCTTGTGTTTCTTTGTCTTCGGATACCACATGTAGGCCCATTTGCCGCTTCGGAGACCAAAACCGGCGCCGACTTGAATCAGCGCGTCAGTCTTCGGCAGGGAACCCTGCGGATTGTCGAGCAACGGCACCAGACTTTGCCCCTGTGCGCCCGGCTCTTTCGGAAGCCCGGCCAGTTCGGTCAGTGTCGGATAGAGATCGACCAGTTCGACGAAGTGATCGCATGTCACGCCCTGTTTCTTACCGGGAGCTGAGATGATCATGGGAACGTGGATCGCCTCTTCCCATAGCTTCGCCTTCTTCCACATGTGATGTTCGCCGAGCAGGTAACCGTGGTCGGAAACGAACACGACGATGGTATTGTCTCGAAGCTTCAGCCGATCGAGTTCGGCGAGCAGTCGCCCCACTTGACGATCCATGAAGCTGACCGCTCCGTAATAGGCGCGTCGCATTTTCTGAATAGGCGATCGTTCAAATTTCAGAACGGAGTCGATGGCATGAGGCGGAATATCGTCGTGGTCGCCTGCCGGGACATTGGGGACAAAGAGTTTCTCAGCATGGTATTGGCCGATCGTGTTCTCCGTCGCAATGAACGGGAAGTGTGGCCGGACCATTCCGACGGCGAGGAAGAACGGCTCAGTTTTGTCGGCCCGCGTCTGCAGCAGCTCGATGGCTTTGTCAGTAGCCATCCTGTCGACAAGAAGATGTTCGTTTTCTTCCGCGACTTCTATCGATGCATATTGCGCCCGGGCGACCTGAGAGAAGCGATACGGCTTGCCACCTGACTGGGCCGCGAGCCACTTTCGTCGCTCTTCTGGATACTGAGCGACTGTCTCGGGGTTCAAGAAGTCTTCCGCTTTTCCGGGCGTTAACGCTTCAAGCGCGGGAATGTTGTAGGCTTCGACCCACGACGCAGCATGGTCGCCTCCCGAATTCCCCTCGACAATGTCGACTGGGACACCCATGTGATAAATCTTGCTGACGCGGGCCGTCCAATATCCGTGATTGGCAAAATGACGCGGCAAGGTGACGCGCTTGGGATCGACGTCGCCACCGTTGCCTTTCACACCATTCGCGACCGGGTATTGGCCGCTCATCATCGACGCACGGGATGGTGCACACAACGGGAACTGACAGAACGCATTTGTGAACGCGACACCTGATTTGGCAAATTCATCCAAGGTCGGAGTCCTACATTCCGAATGCCCCAGACCGCTGAGAGCTGTATTCAGGTCGTCCGAAATAATGAACAGCACGTTCAGATTGTTTTGCTCGGCCTGCCCCGGTGGCGCGAGGATAGCCGTCATCAGCGCTGAGGCAAACAGAACTCGGCCCCATCGGTTAATGCGTGCCATATGGTCCTACTTTCAGTTGGTATTGCCGGAGGAGTCGTTTCGGCGCTTGCTGCGATTTGCCGCCTGCTTCAGTTCGGAATCCATCGTACAACTTTTTGTGCCGATTCGCGGTAGCGATGCAGGCCTTTTTTGCCTGCTTTTCGATTTTCAAGTGCCGATTCGGTTCAGAGGAATTATCGAATTTCGAATCAGTACGGTCGGCCGGACCAAGCGCAGCGCCGTTCCGGCATCGTGTCATTCAATCGCGCCATTGCCGGAGCAACGTCGCTTTGCTCCTTGTTCCGGCCTACTTGCGAGTTGTTGGTGACATCGCGTGCTACTGACCATCGGCATGTCGACGGCGATTCTATTTGCCCGCAAGCTAGCGCTTTGCGGCTCAGGCATGCAGCTTCGTACGCCTGTTGTGGACAAACAGGGTTATCGGCGACGCATTTGCCGGATACGATTATAGTAGACATCTCGCCCCACAGAGGTCTTCCGATGACTCTCTTGAAGAACGGCCTTTGGCAAACAAGTTCTGTGGTGTTTGTTCCGCTGTTGTTGATTGCTCCAACAGTAGTACTGGTCAGCATCGGCCTCTACAAACAAAACACGCAGGAACGCATGCTTGTTAATGAAGTCACTGATCCACGACCTGTGGCCCTGTATTGGTTCGAGCGATTCGACATCAGTCTCGACCAAACCGAAGTCTTTCTTAGCGGTGAAGAAATCACCAACGGAATCGTCTGGTATCTCCGTTATCTGACGAATCTTGAAAAGCTACACATTGACGATACTGGAATCAGCGATGATGGTCTCGTACACCTTGACGGTTTAACGAGGCTTAGAGTGTTGACCCTTTCCAATACTGAAATCACATGGCGTGGTGTTGGACATCTTGGCGACCTGACGAAACTTGAGCAGTTGCGATTCTCGCAAACACCAATCTCCGATGATGATGTGAGCTTTCTCCACGAGTCTCTGCCGAATTGTGAATTCATTCGGGAATAGCCACAAAGATCTACACATGACCAGCCCCACCAAGTCAAACCACCCTTGGCGAATCTTCGCAGTCGTGCTTCTGGCCACGTAGCTTTCGGGCAAAGAGTCGTCCGCCGAAATTCTCTCGCGGAATTTTCTGCCAGGACAGGTCCTGGGCTACCACTCGTCTTTACCAGAATAAAACAGAGATACTTCCTCTGTTACCTTCGTTGTCTCCTGCTCAACGCTCGACATTGATCCACCAAATGCATTGGCGGCTGGACGTGCAGGAGGCGCTCCGACAGGAGCTTCGTTCGGCGCATTCTGTTTGCATTGTGTCCCGTTAATTCGTTCCGGAAGCAAACGCCCAGCCGTGACCTTTAGGAATGTTTGGCGCGCCAGACGGGAGCTTGGGAATCTCGCCCAAAGGCGCCAGCGTTTGTTCCCAAGCGGTGTGCTGCGCGGACAATTGATCGACGACGTCAGGATGCTTGGACGCGACGTCGTGTTCCTCTTTCGGATCAGACTTGAGATCGAACAACTGCCAGGGGTCCTTCGCGTACTTTTTATATAGTCGCCAGTCCTGCCAGCGGACTGCAATCATGTGCCGGCGCACGGCGTCGTCCGGCTGGTTGTTCAGCCAGAAGAGATACTCATGGGCCGTGCCGGTTTTTGTACCGGTGAGGTAGGGAATGAGATCGACACCGTCGCAGTGATCGGGGATTGACTGACCGGTCAGCGAAGCGATCGTGGAATAGAAGTCAAAGTTGGCGACCAAGCCGTCGTATTGTTTTCCTTCGGGAATCACGCCGGGCAGCGAAAAGATCGTGGGAACGCGGACCCAACCTTCTTGCTGGGTCCCCTGCCCTTTTCCACCTCGATAGGGCGTTGAAGTTCCCCCTTCGCCTCCGTTGGCCCCATTGTCGCTGGTAAAGATCACCAGCGTATTCTCACGTAGTCCGTGCTCGCTCAACACCTGCAGCAGCTTGCCGACCTGATCGTCGACCGAAACGATTGCACCGGCTAGTTTTCGACGCTTGCCCTTAGCCGTCGTCCGATCCATCAGTCTGTCGGGGACTTCGATATTCGACGAGTGAACTGCCTCGGGTGACCAGTAAAGAAAGAACGGCTCGTCTTTGTGCCGCTCGATGAAGTTAACCATCGAATCGCCGTCGTAGTCGGTGAGCCAGACGGTCTCGCCATTCTCGTCGATGCAGAAGTATTTCGATTGCCGGTTCTTGCCGTTGAGTTGCTTCCGCAACGCTTCCGGGGCGCTGGCCAGTTCTTTCTTGGTGTACTTCTTTTTCGGCGGAGTCTTCAAGACTTCGGTGAAACCGACGTTTAAGGGGCCTTGGAGTCTTGTCCCGATATCCCACTTGCCGATCTGACCGGTGGCGTAACCGTGATCGGTCAGAATGCGGGCCAGCGTCGGGCGGTCTTCCGGAATCGGCAGGCCGCGCGACATGCCATACTTTCCGAAACGCTGACCGTATTGCCCCATGATCAGGCTGCAACGACTGGGGCAGCAAGGCGGGTTGGTGATGTAGGAAGCCGTGCACCGCACTCCTTCGGCAGCCAACCGATCGATGTTAGGGGTCGGAATGTCAGGGCAGCCGTAAGCCCCCACGTCCCCATAGCCCAAGTCGTCGATGTAAATCAGGACGACGTTCGGTTTTTCACTTTCCGCGGCATCAACCCTATCTGGCGTCCCAAAAATTACCGCAAGAGCGATTAAGAGCAAAGTCGAACGGCCGACAAACAAAGTGACAACTGATAACGTTCGATATGCGCGACTCATAACGCTTCCTGATTCCTAAATGGTCCGATATTTCACACAGTACTTATGTTAGCAACAACATACCCCCGTCGGCGACGGTAACCGGCAGTCGTCCCAAGCAACAGCCGGAATTTGCATACCCAGAACGCTATTGTCGTAACAGGCTGGCGTAATATGCTCCACGCGAAACGCCGGAGTCGCCGGTGAACGTCGACTTCAGTTGGGTGCGCCCGGCCTGCAATTCAACATCAAAGTGAATCTGCTTCGCGCCAGTTGGGATCGTCTGCTTGAATATTTGCCCGCCGACTTTGAGGACTACAGACGTCGCTGCGATGGGATGATTGGCTTCCGCCGGCCGTTCCATCAAAGTAATGCGGTAGCTTCCCGATTGGGCGACATCGATTTCCCAATGACCGTTGAACGCAGGTGCCTCGACGACGACTTCCTGATGCCACGGGATTTGGTCCGCGTGCCAGTCGTGGGCGGTCAAAAAAGCCGGATTCTCGTGATCACTCCCCACGGTGATTGACACGAGCGTGTCGCTGCGCCCCGAGGTGGCGTCCCACCACTCTTCATAGGTTTGCAACATTTGACGAACGACTTCCGGATGCTGAGCAGCGACGTTGTTTTGTTGCCCACGATCACTGTCGAGATTGTAGAGTTCTTCCTTCCCAACCAGCCGCCAGGGATCGGACATGACGACAAAGTCTTTGTATTTCTGCGGGACTGCAATTCGCTGATTGTTCACCACCAAGGATCGCTTCTCCCAGTTCGCTTTCGGATCGCGAAGCAACGGTACCAGGCTTCGGCCGTGCAGCATTGGACCCGATGGTCTGGCTGCTTCCGCAAGCTCCATGAGTGTCGGCACGACATCGACATGGGCGGCAACGTGAGTAACATCTCGCCCCCCGCCGATTCCTCCTGCGGGCCAACGCACGAAGAAGGGAACACGATGGCCGCCCTCGTAGATCGATCCCTTGATGCCACGCAGCCCGGCGGTGTAGTCGGTTCCTTCTTTGGGATACCACGGCCCGGCAGTGCCGTTATCGGTCATGAATATGACGAGTGTGTTTTCGCGCAGTCCTTCATTTTTGAGGAATTCCTCGAGCCGGCCGATGTTTTCATCAATGTTGACCAGCATGCCATAAAAATTGGCGCGATTTTGCGAGATACCTCGCTCGACGAATGGCTTCGAATACTTTTCATCGACAAGGAACGGGCCGTGTGGTGCATTGGGCAAAAGGTAGCAGAAGAAAGGCTGATCGCGCTCGGTACCCATAAACCGCATGGCTTCGTCGAACCAGACATCAGTGCAATAGCCGGTGAACTGCTGCGGTTCGCCGTTGTGAAAGTAGCGGTCGTCGAAATAGTCGTTGCCCCACAAGTCGGGCGTCTGGCCAACGCCACCGCCGCCGTGATAAATGGCGTGATCGAACCCTCGATCGTGTGGCCGGCAGGGATAGTTGTCGCCGAGATGCCACTTGCCGAACATGCCGGTGGCGTATCCCGCGTCCTGCAATATGTTCGCAAGTGTCACTTCATCGGGGTGCAGGAAGGATCGGCCGGCAATGGTGTGCCACACGCCAGTGCTTAGGGAGTATCGCCCCGTAATTAATGCAGAGCGAGTCGGTGCACATGTCGGATCGACATGAAAGTTTGTAAAGCGAACACTCTGATCGTAGAGCTGATCGAGATGCGGCGTCTGGAGATCGGGATTGCCGTGACACGACAGGTCGCCGTATCCCTGATCATCCGTCATGATTACGATGATGTTGGGACGATCGGCTAGGCAAACGACGTTCGCCGTCAGGACGACCCACAATCCAACAGTGCATCGAAAGGTGTGTCTACTCATTTTGATGTTTCAGTATCGAGTGACAATGTGTCTATGGGCTGGAAACAGTCGTTTCAGCGCGATTCCTACAGCCCGCCTTCCGGCTGAAACTTACCAACGTTGTCTACGGCTTTCAGCTCAACGCGGAGACCGCTTTTCCGACGACTGGGACTGAACTTGAATGTCAGCGTGCGGCGACCTCGGTCGAGCTTGATCGGCTCGGAAAGATCTTTGATCCGCTTCCCGTCGACCCAAAGCGCCAAACCGTCGACGGTGTTGAATTCGAGTTGGGCCTTACCGGCGACCAGCACGTTGACGAAACCGCGAGCAAACACCGATTCGCCGACCGGAAGATCTTCAACTGGTAACTCTCCGCTGACTTTGCTGTATGCCGGCAGCCAGCCCGCGTCGTCGCCTGGCGGTCTACCGGATCCGGAGGCCGCGAGTAATCGCCATTTGCGAATGACAGGGCTTTCGTCGTTCGCATATTCTCCCGATTTGCCCAACACAGAGACGAACTTGATGAGGTCGAGAAACTCGTTGCGATTCCGCAGTTGGTCTGCCAGCCCAGCGGGCATCAGCGACTTGGCAGGAACATCCGCATCGATGTCATCCACAGCAAGTCGGACTTCTTTTCCGAGCTGAGCTGAGTCGCGGACCACGACTTCTTTATCGTTGCGGAACGTCACGATACCGGTCTGTACTTTGCCGCTGAGGAGCAAAAACGTCCGGGTTTCGTAATGTTCGGCAATCGCGGCATTTGGCTGAAGGATCGATTGAACCAGGTATTTCGTCTTCGCAGCAGCGCCGACCGCCACGAGATTCGGGCCAATCGCTGGGCCGGCCGAACCAACGGCATGGCAACGCATGCAAGCGAGGGACCGACGTCGAAAGACCAACTCACCTCGCGCGGGGTCACCGTGTTGCTCGACGTCGACAGAGAGGGCGTCCAGGTTTTCGGAGAGGAGATCGGCCGTCAGCGAGCGGGATGTTGTCGCAGGTCGGAAGATTCCGGCAAGGTCGTCCGGAAGCAGGCCAGTGTCGCGATGGAATTCGCTGATCCTTGCCAGAACCACGGGGTGAATCTCGATACCCTGAAGCGCTTCTCCAAACAGCCGTCCGCCCTGCCGACGTGACAGGATCGATTCAACGACCGGTACCGGGTCGGCACCTTGGGGATCTTCCGTCAGCAATTGCGCTGCCGCAGTCGCGCCTTGATTGAGATCGGCATGAATCAGCCCCGGCACAGCGGCATAACGAGTTTTGAGGTCACCGTTCGTCGCAAGTTCTGCCAAGGTTCTTCCGTAACGCTGACTGCTAGTCGTTGCCAGCGCCACAGCCAGTTCCCGCCGCACGGCCGGTCGATGCGAATCGCCCTGTAGCGCTGACATTTCATCGCGACCGGCAACGCCCCAGCGGCCGAGATTGCTCGCCGCGAGAACGGCGATCGATTCGTTTTCGTGGCCGATAAGTTTCCTCATACCGCGAAAACTACGTTTGAGTGACCTCGACGAATCAGGTTTTGCCATCTGCTGAAGAGTTTCCAGCATCGCAATCGTAGCCTCAGACGATTCAGCCCCTCCGTCTCTACTGATAGCAGCCACAATCATTTCGACTTCGGTATCAGTTCCGACCTCGAGCAATTGAGCCTGAATGCCGTCAATGTCCTTGTCTTCTGGTGATTTCTCCCTGAGAAACTTCGCTAGGCGGCGTTCGAAACCGATTCCGGCTCCCTGTTCTACAAACTCGCGATGAGTCGGTTTCGCGAATTTCAGCGTTCCGGCTTCCATTGCGGGACGCCAGTAGCTTTCCAGTGCCAGCATCGTTTGGCGCAGGGCCTGATCGACATCGTCGTCACCGAGATGATCTAAAGAATTCAGAGCTGCGACGAGCGCTTCCTTGCGAGGAATGAAACCGGCAGAAAGCACGGCTTCCATTCGAGTTCGCGGGAAAGAATCAGAGGATGCTTTGGCGATCATGCCGACCGGATCGGACAGCTTGTCGTGCCAATAGCGGATGATACGGGCCCCGGCCGAGCGGGCGTGGCCATCATTTGCGGCAAGGACACGCCGCAGAATGTCCTCGCTGACGCGCTCGACGTTTTGGCACGCCCACATGGCTTCGACGAGATGATGATCGTAGTCCTGCTCTTCGGCGTTCAGCGTTTCCACCCAAGCTTCCAGTGCGGCAAGAACTTTGTCCGGGTCTTGCTCGCTCAATTCCTTGCGGGCCTGATGGCGGGTCCAGGCTTCGGGGCTTCGGAGGTGATCGATTTGTGCCTCGATCGAAATACCAACAAGCTGCGGCTTCGTTAGGAGCGGCCTCTCTTTGTGCGTGATTCGCCAGATTCGGCCATGATCGTGATCTCGGCGAGGATCGCGGAAGTCGTGCTGAGCGTGGTTAATGATGGAGTTGTACCAGTCAGCCACATACACTGCTCCATCGGGACCGATCTTCACATCGACGGGTCGAAAATTCGGATGTTTCGAACTGATCAGCGGCGGCAGCACATTCGCGCTGAATCCAGCACCATCTTCGATCAATTCATACCGAACGACCGTGCGGCTCTTAAAACGCCCCGTGAGAAGCTGCCCGCGGATGTCGTCCCCGACGTGCATGCCCGTCGCCAGATCGCCCCCGCATTGCTTCTCGGTACTAATGAGCGGCTTGATTCGAATCGATTCTCCACTGTTCCCTGTTGCCGGAGACAGATACATGATGCGGGGATTGTTGACCATAAAGGACTGCCCCCAGCGATCGAAGACGTGTCCCCAGGGATTGCCACCTGTTCCTCGGCAGAACATCCGCAATTCCTGAGTGCGCGGATTGAACTGATAAACTCCGCCATTGAAATTCCGCACAACGCCGTGCTGAGTTTCGACCTGGGTGTGCAGGAAGATTCCTTCTTGGAAGTAGAGCCAGCCGTCGGGGCCGCGGCGCCAGGCGCTGATGGAATGATGACTGTCCTCGATCCCAAAACCGGTCAGCGCCAGTTCCGTGACGTCGGCGACATCGTCACCATCGGTGTCTTTAAGAAAGAACACGTCGGGCGATTGCGCGACATAACAACCACCGTTTGCGAGTTCGATGCCGGTCGGCAGATAGAGCCCGTCAGCAAATACAGTCGACTTATCCGCGACACCATCATCGTCGGTATCTTCCAAAATGATAATCTTGTCGTCGGCCACTTCACCCGGTTTGAGCTGCGGATAAGCCCACGAACAAGCAACCCACAACCGACCTTTCGAATCCCAATGCATATGGACAGGATTTGCCAACATGGGATTTGCGGCAAAAAGATTAACCTGATAACCGGGTAGCAACTCGAAGTTTTCCAATTGCGAAGCCGGATCATGGTTGTTCATCAGGTCGATATCGGCACCGACAAGGTTGGCCGGTTTTATGCCTTGGGCATCCTGAGCTGCAGCCGTTCCTGTGATGGCGACGGCGAAGAGTAGAGCGGAGATACAAGTCAGTGTGTCGGTTCGTTTATTCATGAATTCAGCAGTAAGATTCCGGAGAGATATTTGAGTTCACCGTAACACGCGTGAAATTCGCCATTGCCGCGTTTTCAGTTGGATTCCTTTGGTCAATGCTTGATCGAGATCGTTCGCCAGCTGGTTGAACTCGATTACTTCCTTTGGCAGTTCTTTCCCGCTGGGAGAACTGCGACGTTCACCGACGATGTGGACCTGATTGAGGGCCTTCCAACTGTAAGTGAACTGAAGGTTTTTGTTGTTAACACCCGCCCGGTAGGCTTCGGCCTCTTCGTGAGCTGGTGAAGAATCGATGGCGACACCAGTTGCCCACGCTTGAGCGGTTGCCGTGGCGACCGGTTTCTCATCGACGGTCAATCGGTATGTTCCCGGCTTGAGGTTCTCAACAACAAGCGTGTCCCTTACGAATTCGAGCTGGGGAGGCAGTGGCTGATCCGTCGGAGGCGGCAAATTGGGGGCGGAACGTTCCCTAACATGAAAGCTAATCCCTGATTCATCGGCAGCCAGTTGTGAAACTTCAACACCCCGAGTGTCTGCCGCCATCCTCCTGGCATCAATCGTCAGCTGCCAAGTTTGCCGGATTGGGATGCGGCTATTTGCAGTCAGTTGGTCGTAAAGCGCATGGCTGATTGCCCAGTAGCCAAAGCGGTTGAGGTGGATTCCATTATTCGTCAGTTTCGGGCCGATCGGCTCATCCATGAGATAGCGCGACGCTTCAAACAAATCGACAAAGGGGACTTCGGTATCGGTCGCGACTTCTCGCATTGCGGCGGTGTACGCCTCAAGATCACGATTGCGTTGCTCTCGTGATGGAGTAAGTTCGTCCAAATCCTCGCATGCAATCGGTGATATTAGGATCAGTCGCACTTCCGATTCGCCGTTGTACTTCTTGCCGGCGTGCGTATCGATCAATGCCGTGAGATTGTCTTTGAAGTCTGCGAGGCCGTTTTCGCCGTCGAAGGATTCCCCCATGCCGAAGCACGCAATGATCACATCAGTTTTGTGGGCCGTGAGTGTCGAGGCTTCAGTCGGGAAACCTGTCGGACGATCGCGAGCAGTTAGCATGTCGCCACCCCAGCCCAGGTTTCGAATCGAAACGGGATTGTCGATCGTTTGTTGTAAGAGCAAAGTCTCCAGGTACCCGTGAATCCTCAATTGATCGGCGAAGGTATTGCCGATAATGGCGATGCGATCACCCGGTCGAATCGTCGACTGGGCTGATGCTGTCGCAGCAAGGATGCAAACAAGACTGAATGCGGCGATACGGTGGGTGCTTTTCATTGTCGTCATCGAGTACGTTATGGCCGTGCATTTCGCAGACGGGGGGCGTGCGATGTGCCGCCACCATCCGATCGACGAGTTGCAAAATTGATAGTTACTTTCGGGGCTTCTTGTCGACGCGTTCGATTTCCCACGTCGTTATCTTCTCATCGGCGGCTGGTAACGGACGATCAACCGACCAGCAAGCCGCGTTGATGAGCATTCGCACGAACGACTCCTCGGCGAAGTCTCCGGGATGACCAAACGACGTGCCGAATACTTTTCCGCCCCATTCGTTCTGCCAAGCCCAGGCGACGACATCGGATTCATGCGGTTTGACTTCGATGGTGCCGAATGCCTTTTTCAGTGTGCGGGCTCGACCGTCGCCAGTTCCGGTTACCAATGGGACGCACCCGTCCTCGAGTCGAGTCAGATACAGTGTCCCCGGCGATACCCAGTTCTTTTTGGTGACATTCGTCATGATCGGATGCCGCAGCGAATTCTCGACGACACTGATCTGTGTTTCACTGCTTTGATGTACGACATAGGGAGTCCCCAACGCCCGCCGACCGAAGCCGTCGTTCCAGGCAAAGCGCGCGTGGTTCCGTGGGTATTTGAACGAATGGTTGGCCGTTCGCAATCCGATCACAGGTTTCCCGGACTGTATGTAATTTGCGATCGGCTGCCACTCGTCGTCGGGGAGTTTGAGAAATCGCATAAAGAAGATCGCCAAGTGGGCGTCGGCCAAAACTTCTATGCCCGGTAGGACATTTTCTGTCTTCTTCTCCGGGTCGCCCTCACCGATGACGACTGTGGTCTGAAATCCGAATCGTTCCAGTTCCTTGGCAAAGACCGGCATCGTCAGTTCCGGCGAATAATGCAGCGTGCCAACGACTATCACCGCATGCGGTTTGTCGTTGGCATTTGCAGTCGACGCCACAAATGCCGTCGCAAGCGCAGCTAAGATTCCCATCGAAAAATGGACAGGCGATGCGCCCCACAAAAACGTTTTGATTGCAGCACCCATGGCGATTCCTGATTCGTAAACGGGCAGATGTTCCGACCAGCAATCATGTTAACAATAAGACACCCCCTCCGGCGACACAAACGGCCTCCCGCGATGTCGAGCCGCGGCAACTCTGAGAAAAACTCGAAACGTTGGTTTGTACCCATTCGTTATTCGCGACGCTGACCTGTCGTGGCCGTCGTCGTTTCGTCTTTAGTTATCGATCGGACGGCTTTGTTGGACGGGCGAAACCTCGCAGACGGTGAATTGTGTGTGGTTCGCCGCGAAAACGAGCCGGAACGGCGAATCTGACCCATATATAACTTGACAGTTATATAACTGTATGGTTATTTTATTATCATGACAGCCTCGACGTTTGAAGTTTTAGCGGATCCGACCCGACGAAAACTGCTCGACACACTTCGAACGGGTGAACACTCGGTTGGAGCATTGGTCGATCAACTTAAGTTGAGCCAGCCGGCCGTATCGAAGCAACTGCGGATACTCCGCGAGGCGGGGTTAGCGTCGATGCGTGTCGATGCCCAGCGGCGAATCTATCGCCTCAATCCCGAAGGATTGCGGGAATTTGATGAATGGTTGGCGCCGTACCGAGCCCTGTGGCAGGACCGACTGGACGCCATGGAACGAACACTTGATTCGATGGAGGATTAAGATGGACTGCACCTTCGGCGCCGTTGGCGGCGGATATGAACTAGCATTTGAACGCAGGCTTGAGCATCCACCGGAAAAGGTATGGCGAGTTCTGACCGAAAAGGATCTCCTGCAGCAGTGGTTTCCCTGTCACATCGTTGGCGAATGGGTCGTTGGCGAGACTCTGCGATTTGAGTTTCAACACGGCGAAGGCGATGGGCTTCCAGAAGGGGATCTTCGGGGCGAAGTTTTGACGGTCGATCCTCCGAAACTTCTCGAGTTTACCTGGGGGCAGCACCAGTATCGTTTTGAACTGTCTCCCGATGGAGATGGCTGCCATTTGCGTTTCACCGAAACGTTAGCTGACCCGTCCCAGGGTGCCCGTAACGCCGCAGGCTGGGAGATGTGTTTCGAGAATCTTGACGCAATCATGCAAGGAGTCGAAATTGCCCTGTTCGCTTTCGAAGTGTGGCAAGGCAAGTTCGACAAGTACGTCAAAAAGTTCGAACCCGAAATGGGGCCCCAGCAAGGCCCGCCGGAGAACTATCCGGGGAGTTAGGCGGGCAGGATCGCGAACTGCCGACGTACAGTCCAGCGTCGTTTGTCGGGAGGCGTCCACGTTGAGGGAGTCCGAGAGTTGCCAGGAGAGTTCGTGACAACCAATTGGTTGCCGGACTCTCCTTACTTGTTGTCGCCTTAGATTGGTGCGCCCGTTAGTTCTGTGTCGGCGCGTTCTTCACCCAGGCCTCGAATAGTTCGCGAGTTTCGGGGGCCGCCTTGATGATGGCATTTCGACCGCCGTACCGATGGCGGAGAATGAATTCAGACGACTTGGCTAGCTCCGATTGAAGCTCTTTGTCGGATGCCACGTATTGGTCCAATGTTGCTGCAGCTTTCTGTCGGGCATCTTCGTCAGCGTGCGAGTGCAGCACGTTGCAGATTCGTCGCCGCAGGCCGATATCTTTCGTTGTCACACCGAGCCGGCTTGGCCCCTGCAGGAAATGCGTTTCGGCGAGTGTCGGAGCTTGACCTCCGATGTGCTTGTGGACCGCGTCAAGTATCTTGGGCACTTCGGTGACACTCGGTTGAACGAGCGCAAAGTTGGCGGTGATTCGATTCTTATGAGCAATGAGAATCGTCATCGTTACGTTGCGATTCAGTCCATACGGGCCAGGACCTTCCGCGCCATCGACCGAAAGACCTACCGGGGAGCCGGCCGACCACCACTGAGTCCGCCCCATGAACCCTTCCATTTTCGTCAAGTCGTCCGTGAGAAGAACCAAGGCCGAGAACAATCCATCGTCGGCTCGCATTTCGCCGTAATGAATCAGCACGCGACTCAAGTCCCCTGCCGGCCGAGTGACGTTATGGACAAACAATAACATGGTTGGCTTGCCGCCGGACATTTCGATGAGGTCGAGCGTCTTGTCGCGGTATTTGCCGTACACTCCGACCGTTTCAAAACTCGTGAGCTTTTCGCCCACTTGCGGACCGGAGAAGACCGGCGTGTCGTCAGCGAGTAGCGACAAGTTGCACACGAAAACAAGCGATGCCGTGAGTCGCAAACAGTTCGGTTTCATCAGCCTGGCCTTTCGTGTGCCATAGATCATCACACCGGCTTGCGCCTGCCCCATTCGTTAGGGCGGGATGAATTGTGGAGTCCAGTTCCACGAAGCCGGGCGTTGGTTCTATTCTGAGCCAATCGGATCAATTCTTCCAGTTAGCGATCCTTCCTATCGTTGAAATGCGTTGCAAACGACTGGAGCACATCGCCGACCACTTAGTCAGCCGAATTCCTGAGGTCGGCCCGTTCGGCATTGGAACATAACCTGGAAGTGTTTGTGCCGTCACCCTAGCCGATTGCTGGCTAGGGTGACGCGTCGCAGTGCTGTC
>JANQRQ010000162.1 GCA_028284485.1 Planctomycetaceae bacterium
ATTTTCCACATGCGGATTATCCCGATGTGGGAGATCCGGCACCCGGTGAAGTCTGGACCTATTCCGATCAGAATCCCCGGGTGTTGTGCGATGCGCTCGCACGCCTGTACGGCAAACAAGACTTTCGGGACAACTACGACGACGTTGCCAAAGCGGCTTACTTCGATGCCATCGGCATGCGCGGCTGGCGGACACGCGCCATCCAGGACGGCGTGCGATTTGTGATCGATTTGGAAGACATGGGACGCCTCGGGTTGTTAGCGCTCGCGCGCGGCAACTGGGACGGTCAACAAATCATCCCCCGCTCGTTTGTCGAAGAACTCGAAGCCAAACAGACTGCGGGGATGCGACCCGTCTACAATGGACCCGATGACGGAAACGTCGGCAAGGGTTGGTGGCACGAGCACCGCGACCAATTCCCCGAATGCCCTTACGGGTTTATGACGTGGGTCAATTCCGACGGCGATTTATTGCCGGGCGCCGATCGCGGTTGGGCCTTCGGTGCGGGAAACGGCGGAACGCGGATCATGTGGAACTACAAGTTGGGCATTGTCTTCGCGGCGGTCGGTTTGGAAGAAAAACCAGCAAACCCCAACGTGGCGACGATCATCGAGGACGGCATCCTCGGGCCAAATCCCCTCGTCGCAAACGCCCGATAAATTCGGGTCGCCGAACCTTGTCTGGGAAACTTTGTCTGTCCCGGCAAGTATGCCGATTGACACGGTTCGCGGCGATTCTCCGCACCAAAAAACGGATTTTTTCCGACTGCTGGCGCCGGCGATTTTGGAGGCTTGTGTTGCGAATCGACTCGGCTATGATGCAGGAAGATGAAGAAACCTTCGCATGCGTCTTTTGTCAGGCGATTGTCGCATTCCGACGTCGTCGTGAAAGACGGGATTTCCAACAATGAGCAGCGCCGTGACGACCAAAATCCCA
Organism: Planctomycetaceae bacterium; assembly: GCA_028284485.1. Lineage (GTDB taxonomy): Bacteria > Planctomycetota > Planctomycetia > Planctomycetales > Planctomycetaceae > JANQRQ01. Next base: position 937 of record JANQRQ010000162.1, read on the forward strand.
GCCGAAGGGCCCAGGCCGCAGCCGTTTCAGGCACCACAAGGTGATTTGGCGATTCTGCCAGGATCGGCAAATCCGCTATTGTCGCAGGCTATTGCCGACGTGTTGGGTGTAAGTTTGGTTCCCTGTCGGGCCCACGTTTTTAGCGAAGGGAATGTGTTCGTTCGCATTAAAGAAAACGTGCGCGGCCGCGACGTGTTCGTCATTCAGGGTGTGAATTACCCGGTTAACGATAACTTCGTCGAGCTCTTGTTTTGGGTCGACGCCCTCAAGCGAGCCAGCGCTCAGCAGGTGACGGCGGTCATTCCGTTTTTCAGCTACGCCAAAGGTGACAAAAAAGACGAGCCGCGTGTTTCGATTCGCGCGCGGGTTTGCGCCGACGCCATCGAAGCCGCCGGAGTCAACCGCGTGCTGATGATGGATCTCCATAGCCCCCAAATTCAAGGTTTCTTCCGCGTGCCGGTCGATCATCTTTATGGTTGGCATGCTCTCAGCGATCACGTGAAATCGCTGAACATTCCCGATTTGGTGGTCTGCAGTCCCGATATTGGTTTCGCCAAAGACGCCGCCAATTATGCCGCGTTATTGGGCGTGCCGGTTGCCATTGGAAACAAGCAGCGCGTCGACCACAGCGAAACGGTCGACATTTTGGAAGTCATCGGCGATGTGAAAGACAAAAACGTTTTGCTGGTCGACGACTTGACGATTACCGGCCGCTCGCTGATCAGCATGGCCGACTTGCTAAAAAAACGCGGCGCCAAAGACATTTACGCAGCCGTCACGCATGGCGTGTTGTCCAAGGGGGCCGCTGAGCGAATCGGACAAAGTGTCATCAAGCAGATGTTTATCACCGATACGATTGAATCGCCTTTCGATCCGCATCCGCCGAATATTGCTGTTGTCTCAGTCGCGCGGTTGTTTGCCGATGCCATTCGCTCGATTCACGACCGGACCAGCGTCAGCATGCTCTTCCCGGATCCGTGAGCTGAATTCGCGATAGATTTTTTCGCCATGGCAGAGAACGGCAAAAAGCTTACCCCGATGATGGAGCGGTATCTGGAGGTCAAGCGCCAGAATCCCGATTCGCTGCTCTTGTTTCGTATGGGGGACTTCTACGAGCTGTTTTACGAAGATGCGGAAACAGCAGCCCGCGTACTGGGGCTGACGCTCACCAGCCGCGACAAAGGCTCCCCCAATCCGGTTCCGATGGCGGGCTTTCCGTATCACGCACTCGACAATCATCTGCAAAAACTGATTCGGGCCGGTCATCGCGCCGCTATTTGCGACCAGGTGGAAGATCCCAAACAAGCCAAAGGGCTCGTCCGCCGCGAGGTGACACAAGTCGTTACGCCGGGCACGCTCACCGACGAAGCGCTGCTCGATCCGCGCGAGCACAACTTTCTCGCTAGTCTGTTTCCGACCGGTGACCGCGTCGGGCTCGCCTGGTTGGAAGTTTCGACCGGGGAGTTTTTCACGACCGATTTGCTTCCCGAGCAACTCGCCGACGAATTGGCGCGCATTCAACCGCCCGAATGTCTCGTACCGGAAGACCGTCTCGACGATCCATCGCTGCGGCCGTTAGGATTCGACGGCAGTTTGTTGATTACGCAGCGCCCTCCCTGGTCGTTTGCGGTGGAAGAATGCCGCCGGATTTTGCTGACTCATTTTCAAACGCAATCGCTGGAAGGATTCGACGTCGACGAGCGGTCGCCCGGAGTGACTGCCGCCGGAGCTTTGCTCGAATATGTGCGCGACATGCAGAAGAGTCGCCTCGGGCACATCTCGCGTATCAAGCCGTACCGCCGCGGGCAATCGCTGATCATCGACGAGGCGACACGCCGCAGCCTCGAATTGACCCACACAATCCGCGAAGGCAAACGCGACGGCACGCTGCTGGCGGTCATCGACGAAACCGTTTCCCCCATGGGAACGCGGCTGCTCTCCGATTGGCTGTCGAATCCGCTGACTGAATTGTCGGCGATTAACGATCGCCTCGATGCCGTTGAGGAGTTTTTTGGCGATTCGATTCTCTGCCGCGATTTGCAGGAGCATTTGCAGCAAACGTACGATTTGCAGCGTCTCAACTCGCGAATTGCCACAGGCCGGGCCACGCCGCGCGACCTTGGATTTTTGGCGCGCACCTTGGCGCTGTTGCCGAAGTTGAAGGCCAAGCTCGCCGGCCGCAAGGCGTCACTGCTGCAAACATTGGAAGACAATCTCGATTTGTGCGGCGACGTGCGCGAGGTGGTTGATGCGGCACTGGTCGACGAACCGCCGCTTTCGGTTGTCGAGGGAGGAATCATCCGCGAAGGTTTTCATGCCGAGTTGGACGAGTTGCGCGATCTGTCGCGCGGCGGGAAAGAATGGATCGCCCAGTACCAGGCGGCAGAATCGGAACGGACCGGCATTCCCAATCTCAAAGTCGGCTTCAACCGGGTGTTCGGATATTACCTGGAGGTGACCGCCTCGCACGCTGACAAAGTTCCTGAAGAGTACATTCGCAAGCAGACATTGAAGAATCAGGAACGTTACATCACTCCGGAACTCAAAGAGTACGAAGACAAAGTTCTGCAAGCCGAAGAAAAAGCCAACGCGCTCGAACAGCGGTTATTTAACGAGTTGCGGGACAGCGTCTCGCGTGAATGTCTGCGAATTCAGCAGTCGGCCGATGTGTTGGCCCATGTCGACGTCCTCTCGTCGTTGGCAGTGCTGGCGGTCAATCAACGGTTCTGCCGACCGGAATTGACCGAAGAACCGCTGCTCGACTTGCGGGAGGCACGCCATCCCGTGCTCGATCGTTTGCAGCCGACCGGCGAGTTCGTCCCGAACGATGTGCGGCTCGGCGGACCATTTGGCCGCGTGCAAATCATTACCGGTCCGAATATGGCCGGCAAAAGCACATACATCAGGCAAGGGGCGTTGGTCACCATTCTGGCGCAGATGGGTTCGTTTGTACCTGCCAGTGAGGCTCGCGTGGGGGTCGCCGACCGCATCTTTGCCCGCGTCGGCGCCAGCGACGAATTGAGCAAAGGTCAAAGTACATTCATGGTGGAAATGACCGAGACGGCTCGCATTCTGAACTCGGCCACCGAACGGAGCCTGGTCATTCTCGATGAAATTGGGCGGGGCACCAGTACCTACGACGGCGTTTCTCTGGCGTGGGCGGTCACCGAGTACCTGCATGACAAAGTGGCCTGCCGTACGATGTTCGCCACGCATTATCACGAGCTTACGGAGCTAACCAGCACGTTGGATCAAGCGGCGAACTGGAATGTCGCCGTTCGCGAGCAGGACGAAAACATCACCTTCTTGCACAAGATCGTCGAAGGGGCTGCGGACAAAAGTTACGGCATCCATGTGGCACGGCTCGCCGGTGTGCCAGGCGATGTGATCGATCGGGCTCGAGTGATTCTCGACACGCTAGAGGCGGACCATCTGAACGACGAAGGTCGCCCGAATGTTCCGGTGCGCACAACGAATCGCAGTGAACAGCAACTGTCGCTATTCGAGATTCAAGAACATCCGGTGCTCGATGAAATCCGTCAACTCGATCTCGACCAGATGACGCCACTCGCGGCACTCGAGAAACTGAACCGCATTCGCTCTGACTTGGTGGAATAGTGCGCGTGCACTGGTTTCCAGGTGGAAGTCGGGAAACGACCAAGAGTCTGTAATGCCCGCTAGCGATCCGGCGCGATCGCTGTTAAAAGGGGACGATCACCAACGTACATCATTCCGACCGACGGCGACGACACATCATTATGCCCGAAACAATTAACGACCACCTGTACGATCACCCTCGCTATTACGAACTCGTTTTCGGGTCCGACTGGAAGGCGGAACTGAAGTTTCTCAAGCAATGCTTCGACAAGCATGCCGATCGCCCCGTCAAACGGCTGTTCGAACCGGCCTGCGGGACCGGGCGGTTGTTGATTCGCTTTGCGAAGGAAGGTTACGACGTCGGCGGCAACGACCTGAATCCCAAAGCGGTTGATTACTGCAACGCCCGATTCGAAAGATGGGGCTTCAAACCGGCTGCTGTCGTGGGCGATATGTCCGACTTTCGACTGCGTCGAAAAGTTGATGCCGCCTTCAATACCATTAACAGTTTTCGACATCTCTCGAGCGAAAAACAGGCGCGGTCCCACTTGGAGTGTATCAGCGCCGCCCTCGCCAAAGGGGGCTTATATATTCTCGGGCTGCACCTGACCCCGACTCAAGGAGAGCGGATCGAAGAGGAATCGTGGTCGGCCCGTCGAGGCAATCTGGCCGTTGTTTCCCGCATGTGGTCCAAAGGGCTCGATTTGAAACGACGAACCGAAGACCTGGGAATGACGTTCGACGTATACACGCCGACCCGGCAATTTCGCATCGAAGACGAAATGATGTATCGCACGTACACCGCTCGGCAGATGCGGCAGTTGCTCGAGAATGTTTCCAGCCTCGAATTGGTCGAAACCTACGATTTCGCCTACGATATCAACGACCCAATCCGAATCCAGCCCGAGACCGAAGATGTCATCTTCGTGCTTCGCAAGCGATAGAGTTGGTAGAATGGTTGCCAAGAGACCTGTGGCCATCACCCGTTTTTCATTTCCAATAAACGAACATTCGATGGCAACCTGTCTAGAGGAATGAATCGTTCGTCGTTAAGGAACATTCGGTCAATAAGTTTCCGATTTATTTGTAAGCGGCAAGGCGCTACAGCGTATCACGCTGACTTGTGGCCGCGACAACCACGTTTTGGACTATGATAGTTGGCTCCCACGAGCCAGATACGGCCACGAGAAAAAGTAAACTGCTATAACCGCCGGCTGTTCAAAGGTCCAGAAACCGGTGGCTAGCGCCATTCCGCTCAGGAATTTCTCCAGCAGCCCTATAGCGTTTTTAGAAAACTTGTAACCGTCCGGCCTCGCGGACATACGGCATTTACGCAGTTAAAAGCGAACGTCGCGGGCATAGGAAAGAGCAAATTGCTCTAAGACCACTCAAGTGGGGACAGCACACGTACATATCGGGGAGCGAAACTCGTGGAACAGCCCTCGAAACAAACTGTTGTGTGTCCGAATTGCCAGTCGCCGACAACGATTCTCCCAGAATCGATCGGCACAATGGTCATTTGTCCGACGTGCGGTTCAAGTTTCTTTCCAGGAGTCTCCTCAGAAGGCGACTTGCCACCCGCGCATCATGTGGACGAGCCAAGCCTCCTGCCAGAGTCCGTGGGAGAATCGTATTCGCTTTCGGTTGAGCGGTCGGTCGACCCGGTCGAAGTTTCCCACGTCAGGCCGAGTGCCGCCCCCGCGCCTCCACCTGGTCAGTCGCGTTTGTCGTTGCCCCCTGGCGACCGTGTGCTTTTAAAAGCAGCAAAACTCCCTCCCCCACCGCGCTGGACATTTTTTTCCGGTGTTTACACTTTCCCTTGGTACGCCGGCTCGGTGTGGCGTTGGCTTTTTCTCACACTGGGGTTGTTGCTCGCTGCGGAGTGTTTCGTGTTCGCGTTCGAATTTGGCGGCCTCGTCGGCGTCGGATTCTTTTCCCCCGCTTTGATTTTCATAGCGGCATTTTCGGTCGCGGCCGCGGGATCGATCTTTCAAGCCACCGTTCAAGACACGGCGAATGGCTACAACGTGATCGAAAATTGGGACGATTCCGACTTTCGGGATTGGTTTGGTCCCACGTTTGTTGTGGCAATGCAACTGCTGCTGGCGATCATTGTCGGTGTCGGTCTGCATGCACTGGCCGGCGGTGAAACGCCTGCGGCTGTTTTTGCGATAGCAGGACTCTTGTTTCCCGTCTTTTACCTGTCTGCGATGGAAGCGAGTTCACCGTTGGTTCCAGTGACGATGCCAATCACACGGACCTTGACCTCGCATTGGTACGTCTGGCTGCTGTTCTATTTCATTACCGGCCTGCTCCTGGCGGGGTTGGTGGCTGCCCTCAAGTGGTTGTCGCGGGAGAATCAGTTTGTCGCGGCGGCGATTGCTCCATTACTTCTGACGACCGGCTGGTTCATCTACGCCCGCTTATTGGGTCGACTGGGGTGGCGTGTTTCCGAAGACCGCCACAAGCGTCCTTCGCGTCGACCACGCTGACGAAGCGACGAAACGCCCGTTTTACCGCGAAATTCACCGGGAATTGCGGATTCGGTCCATTGGTGAGACTGTCGAAGGCTGGTGGAATTCGGTATAACATTCTCTTCTCGAAACGGGACCGGTTTGCCGATTATTCTCGGGCGACCGACCGGATCGCCGTTTCGCGTCCCGACTGGACCGCAACGACAAGGGATATTGGCCGGGATACCAGTTCGTCGACCGCCTGGATGTCTGCCCAACAAGCCGTTCGATTCGACCGGCAGAGACCTCACAGCGGCCGACATCGTTTTGCGACTTTCACTTGGAATGACAGACAGTCAATCGACATAAAACATGGCTGAGGCAACAGGTTCCGATACCGTCACAGTTGGCGTTCCGCAAGAGACATTTCCCGGTGAACGACGCATCGCGTTGGTACCGGCGGGGGTCGCGGCACTGAAGAAAGCCGGCCTCGAAGTCATCATTCAGCAAGGGGCGGGAGCGTCTGCCGGTTTTCCCGACAGCGAGTACGAAGAAGCCGGCGCCGGCCTCGTCAGCGACCGCACTAAAGTTTTCGAAACGGCCGACATCGTCTTGCAGGTTCGTACGGGTGGTGCCAACCTCGATCACTGGCAGGCCGATTTGGATCAACTCCGAGAAGGGCAAACGCTGATCGGCATGTGCGATCCACTTGGTCAATCGCAGTTGATGACCGCGGTGGCCGAGCGCGGCGTGACTTGTTTCTCGCTGGAGCTCATTCCGCGAATTACGCGTGCCCAAAGTATGGACGTGCTCTCGTCGATGGCGACGGTCGCTGGCTACAAAGCGGTCCTCATTGCTGCCGAGACACTCCCGCGAATGTTCCCCATGATGATGACCGCTGCCGGCACGATTGCACCGGCGAAGGTTTTGGTTGTCGGTGCCGGTGTGGCGGGTCTGCAGGCGATCGCGAGTGCTCGCAAATTGGGGGCGGTCGTTCAGGCATACGACATCCGACCGGCCGTGAAGGAAGAAGTACAAAGTCTTGGCGCCAAATTCGTCGAGTTGGAACTGGAAGCGAGCGATTCCGAGCAATCGGGCGGTTATGCCAAGGCGATGGATGAAGAGTTCTATCGCAAACAGCGTGAACTGATGACCAAGGTCATCGCCGATTCCGATGTGGTGATTACCACCGCTGCCGTTCCGGGAAAGAAAGCCCCTGTGCTGGTGACCGAGGAAATGGTCCAGGGAATGCCCGATGGTTCGGTTGTGGTCGATTTGGCCGCCGAACAAGGTGGGAACTGCGAACTGACCGCACCAGGCGAAGCCAAGGCGGTCGGGGGCGTCACCATCGTGGGGTGCGTGAATCTCCCCACCACGATTCCGTATCACGCCAGCCAGATGTATTCGAAGAACATTACAACGTTCCTGCTGCACCTCGTCGAAGAGGGAAAGCTGTCGCTCGACCGGGATGACGAAATCATTCAGGGAACGATGGTGACAGGCGGCGGGGAAATCCGGCAAGCGTTAGTCCGCAAGATTCTCGGATTAGACCCCGACGAACCGCCACCGCCCGAACCGGCCGAAGAAGAAACGAAAGAGGCTGGTACCGCCACGATTCCTCTGGCGGGCGATTCCGACGACGATTCTGGTTCGGAAGCAGCAGCGGCGGACTCCGGCGAAACTGAGAATAACGACGCATCGGAACAAGCCGAAACCGACACCAATGATCAAAAGAGCGAGGGTTAATTCATCATGCTGGATATTTCGACGATGACCTTGCTGGCAGCCGAAACGTCGGGCAGTTCTATGCTGCTACTGACGGTTTTCGTGCTGGCAATATTTGTCGGGTTCGAAATCATTACCAAGATTCCCCCGACATTGCACACTCCGCTAATGTCGGGCTCAAACGCCATTTCCGGAATCACGCTGATCGGTGCGCTGCTCTCGGCGGGGGCCGACATACACTGGTTTGCGAACTTGTTGGGGTTCCTCGCCGTGGTTATGGCGACGGTCAACGTTGTCGGCGGTTTTATGGTTACCAATCGCATGCTGGAGATGTTTCGCAGGAAGGAATAATTCGTGTCGTCTGTTTGGATTGACCTGGCGTACTTGGTCGCCGTGATTTTGTTTGTTCTCGGGCTCAAAGGCCTGACACATCCCCGGACTGCGGTGCGCGGGAACCTGATGGGTGCAGCCGCCATGCTGCTCGCCGTCGTTGTGACGCTGTTCGACCAGCAAATCGTCGGGTTTTGGCTGATTATTCTGGGTGTCATTGTCGGCTCCGGTATCGGTGCCGTTCTGGCGACGCGCATTGCCATGACCGCCATGCCGCAACTCGTGGCTTTGTTTAACGGCTTTGGTGGCGGGGCATCGGTCCTTGTTGCCGGTGCCGCATTGGCCGCGGGTGACTCGGTAACGGCCAAAGATGTCATCATTGCGACTGCCGCTTCGGGATTCATCGGCGCTGTTACGTTTTCTGGCAGTCTCGTCGCCTTTGCCAAACTGCAGGAACTCGATTTTATCGAGGGGATTTCGATCCCGTATCAACAATGGGTCAATGCAGGTGCAGCGGCGGTTTGCCTGTTCCTCGGTTTGCTGCTTGTGCTGCATCCGGAGTACGACACGCTTTACTGGCTGATGGCGATTTTGGCGCTAGGGCTCGGTGTATCGCTGGTGATTTCAATCGGCGGGGCCGACATGCCGGTCGTGATTGCACTTCTCAACTCGTATTCCGGATTGGCGGCTTCCGCGACCGGCTTCGTGCTTTCCAATAATGTGTTGATCGTCGCCGGATCGCTGGTCGGTGCCTCAGGATTGATTCTGACACGCATCATGTGCGACGCCATGAACCGCTCGCTCGCAAACGTGCTGTTTGGCACTCTGGCACCCTCTGGAGGTGGCGGCGAGAGTGCTGACGAAGTGTACGCCAATGTCAAATCGACTTCGGCGGACGAGGTTGCCATGCTGCTCGATGTGGCACAGCGGGTGGTCATTGTTCCCGGTTACGGTATGGCCGTCGCGCAGGCCCAGCATACGGTCAGCGATTTGGCCGATGCCTTAATCGACCGACAGGTCCGCGTGGAGTTCGGCATTCACCCGGTCGCTGGCCGAATGCCGGGACACATGAATGTGTTATTGGCCGAAGCCGATGTTCCCTACGATTTGCTCCGCGAAATGGACGACATCAACCCGACCATGGGGCAAGTCGACGTGGCGATCGTACTGGGGGCCAACGATGTCGTGAATCCGTTGGCGCGGACCGATCCCAATAGTCCCATCGCCGGCATGCCGATCATCGACGTCGACAAGGCCCGCACGGTCATCGTGATCAAGCGGAGTTTGAGCCCCGGATTTGCCGGGATTCCGAATCCTCTGTTTGCCGCCGAGAACACGTTGATGCTGTTCGGCGACGGGCGAGCGGCTGTTTCCGACATCCTCAAAGCTGTCAAGGAAGGATAAGCTAAAAGGGGCAGTCTCGGCGAAAACCTATGGCCTGGAATTCCATCGCATGAATGGCCTGCCCGCTTCACCTTTGATCGCTATTGATGTCGGCAACACGCGCATCAAGTTTGGTCTATTCGATGGCGATGAGTGCCCGCGTGCCTTGGACGGCGAATCGACTCTGCCCGGTTGCCGACAGACGGTTGTTTCTTCCATATCGGCCCGCATTCCGTGGGAGGAAGTCGCGGCTTGGAAGGCCGAGAATTCTGCTGATGCCGCATGTCATGCGATTGCCGGCACCAATCCACGTGGCATGCAGCGCGTGCTCGACGAATGGCCGGCAGAATTGGGAACGCCCCCCACAATCATTCGCGACCCGGTTCAACTTCCGTTGGAATACCAAGTCGCTGCCCCGGAGAAAGTCGGGATCGATCGGCTGCTGAATGCCGTGGCTGCCAATGTGATTCGACCGAACGATCATCTTGCGGTGTTGATTGACAGTGGAACGGCAACCACGGTCGACCTGGTGACCTGCGATGGCGCCTTTGCAGGTGGGGCGATCTTGCCCGGCTTCGAATTGAGTGCCCGATCACTGCATCGGTACACGGCTTTGTTGCCATTGGTTTCGATGGATGATTTGTCGCAGTCACACCGGGCCCCGATCGGACGCAACACACCCGAAGCGCTGCATAGCGGCTTATTTTGGGGCCAATTAGGGGCAATCAAAGAGCTGATCAATGCTCTCATTCGGCAAGAAGCGCACGGTAGCGGAGCAGAAGTCAACTCCGTCGATCTGGCCGGTCCAGGTCACGACGATTCACCCACTGTGAAATCAATCGTTCTGCTGACCGGCGGTGGGGCCCGACTGCTCAAGCCGTTTTTGCCGCAATCGGAATTCCTTCCGCAACTTTCGTTGCAGGGTTTGGCGTTGGCAGCCGTCCATTCCTCGCCATAATGAGAATCTTCGTCCAATTGTGATGTTTTGCGTGATGATGGGGTGGCCGGGGCTGGACAGAGCGAAGCGAAGGAAGCCCCGAGATTTCGGGTGATGCCCTCCAATGGGGCCACTCGAATCGATTAGAAACACGAGTGCTCATGTTTCGACCCGCTCTGCAAGGCAGTCTTTCACATAATGTCGCAAACCCAACCAACTACGATGCCGATCGCTTCGCTCCTCACACCGGGGGGACGCGGAGCGGTCGCCACGATTCGCGTGGTCGATGGTAATGCGCTAATGGACCCGGTGAACTCGCCACTGTTTGCGGCTGCCAATCGAAAACGACTGCAAGATCAGCCGGTCGGACATGTCTGTTTTGGGCATTGGGGACGCGAAGTGCCGGAAGAGGTCGTGCTCTGCCGAACGTCGGATTCATCGACCGAAATCCATTGCCACGGCGGTGTGACGGCCGCTCGTCGAATCTTGGATGACTTGCAAGAGGCCGGATGCCGAGTTGCGACGTGGCAGGAGATGGAAGTCCAACTGGCGGGCGTTTTTGAATCGGAGATGTCGGTTGCAATGTCGCAGGCCGTCACGTTGCGGACGGCGGAGTTTCTGTTGCGACAACAGAACGGTTTATTGCCCTCGGCGATCGAGCAACTCGCAGACGCATCGTGGGACGAAGCCGGTCGAAAACGAATCCGACAACGACTCGATGACTTCTTGCGATGGTCCCAATTTGGTTTACACCTTTCTGAGCCGTGGCAAGTCGTGTTGGGTGGCCGCCCGAACGTGGGCAAGTCGAGTTTGACCAATGTTCTGCTGGGATATTCGCGTTCGATCGTTTTTGATCAACCGGGGACAACGCGGGATGTTGTTACGGCAACAGCAGCGTTTGACGGTTGGCCCGTCGAACTGGCCGACACCGCCGGGATTCGTAAAGGGGCCGACGAACTCGAATCGGCGGGAATCGATTTGGCCAACGAGCGATTTCAAAACGCCGATTGTCGTGTGCTATTGCTCGACATCAGCGGCCCGCCAACCGCAGACGACACGGCTCTGATCGGTCAATGGCCCGATGCGCTCGTGGTGGCTCATAAATGCGATCTGCCCGATTGCTGGGGGGAAGAGTTGCCCATTCGTGCCTTACGAGTCTCGTCGTTGTCGAGTGAAGGAGTGGAGGAATTGATCTCGGCGATCGTCGGTCATCTGGTACCGGAAGTACCGGGTGGCGATGTACCGCTGCTGGTCACGCCGCGGCAAGTCGACTTGATCGAAACCGCTAACGCCGCGGTCGTTCAAAATCGCGAGGAAGATTTTCGCGCTGCGCTGCACGAGCTGCTTTCGTCTTCATCGTACCCTCTCCCGTCGGGAGAGGGTGGCCGAAGGCCGGGTGAGGGGCAGAAATGAAGCGGGCTCATCCGCGTTCGGTAACCCGACGCGTCAGCGAGGGAATTCTTGAACGGCCGGCATCCGGTTCACCGCTCCGCCAGAATATCCGCTCCTTGCTCGCGCAGCGTTTGCATCAGCGATGCCAGGTGATCAGGCGTTGTCAATGGATTGATAATCGATACGCGTAGCGCGCCGGTCCCCTGCCAACTGGTCGGGACGATGTAGAACTCGCCGGAGCGAATCAGTTTCCGCCGCAAATCGAGCTGAAACGTTCCCAAACGTTCTGGTGAAGCGTCGCGCAATTTGTTCGGGACGTACCGAAACGCCACAATATTGCAGGACGGTTCGTGCAATGGCTCGAAGTCGGCGGCTTCCGATAGCATCTCGTAGAACTGTCGGCCCATATCGAATGTCACGTCGACCATGTCGGCAAACAGTTGCTTGCCGAAAAGCGACCACGTTCCCCACAGTCCCAGCGCCGCCGCCCGCTTGGTGCATTCCACCGTTAACAGGCCGCTGTCGTATTCCGCCAAGCCGGGAGCTGATGGATCGAATAAGTACGGCGCATCTTGCCGAAACGTTTCGAAGCGATGCGATCGATCTTTGTAGAAGACGAACGCGCACAATGCCGGCACGAACAGCATTTTGTGCGCGTCCCAAATCAGACTGTCGGCCCGTTCCAATCCGGAAACCAAATGGCGATAGCGTTCGCTCACACAAGCCGCCCCGCCGTGAGCCGCATCGACATGCATCCACACGTCATGCCGGGCACATACGTCGGCAATATCGTTTAGTGGATCGAATGCACCGATCGGTGTGGCACACGCGCAGGCAACGACGGCCACAATCGGCCGATTGTTTCGCCGCAGGTCCGCCAAAGTTTCGTCCAGTTGATTGGGATCGATCCTTCGGCGATCGTCGAGCTGCGCCCGAATGACGTTGTTCGTGCCGATGCCGAGAATCCCCCCAGCCCGGGCGATGCAGTAGTGCGCATCGGTGTGTGCAACCAGAACCGGTTCGCGACCGCGGGATTGGGCGCCCGCTTCCCAGGCGTCTCCCAGCATCACGTTGCGTGCGGTGAGCAGTGCAGTGGTGTTGGCCAGCGATCCGCCATGGGTGACGACGCCGGAAAACTCACCCGCTTGCCAACCGATCAGTTGACCCAGGACATCAACCATGGCCCGCTCGACGGCGGTCGCCCACGGTCCCATCTCGTAAATCGCCATCACCTGGTTAGTCACCGAACCGGCGGCGTCGAATAAACCGGCAATGGGAACCGAGCCGGGAACCTGATGTCCGATATAACGCGGGTCTTGCAGATTCTGGCCCCGAGCCAGAATGGCGTCGATCAGTTTGGCAAAGCGATCGGCTTGTTGCTTGGGTGTGAGTGCCGCGCGGTCGGATGGCTCCTGCGGACCGGCATCATCGCCATGAAATAGCGCAAGGAACTCGGCAGCTTGCTGGCTATTGACCGCCGGGTCTTCCCAATTGAGGACTTTCTCCTGGGACGATTCAATTCGGCCGAGGTGGTCGGCCAATCGATCGGCCAGTTGATGTCCTGCCTCGCGCAAGAGTTCTGGATTGTAGGCGGCTCGGATGCGTTCGCGAGCTTTTGTCAGATTGTCGAATTGCGTCGACATGCTGTTCGTCTTAAGCAGGTGATGATCGAAAGTCGGTCGAATGCCAAACGAGCCTCGCAGCTTTTCAGCAAGATGACTCTTCGTAACCCGACGCGTCAGCGAGGGACTTTTTACTTAAAGCGATTTACTTTTTTTGGCGTATGCAATCATTGAACAAAACGCGATTGTCGCGGCCACGAATCAGCGTAATACGCTGTAGTATCCGTTGAATTGTGCGATTAACAGTGAAATATGACCCAGCAAAAATCAAACCACACGTGTCATCATACTCCGGTTTCGAATCGGGCGACAGCCATCGAGTTCTCGTCACGTGCCCTGGAGTTTTCCGATTGGTTGACCCATCGGTTGCCAAACACTGTGTGGCTGGGGCGCTCACACGCGGGCCAAGTTCTCGACGTGCATAGCCCCAGTCTTGGGACATGCAGAGTCCTGAAAAAGGGGAAGTTCTACTTTTGGCCGTATGCTTATAGAGTTTGCTGCTCGAAATGAAACGGGAAAGTTGAATGCCCCCTTGTCATCAGCAAATCTGGGGCTGTGTGGTGTCAATGGTCGATCGAAGTCGGGATCTTCGAAAGCGGTAGCATACCGCATCAACGCGACAGAACGCCCCAGCCACCCTGGCACGCGAGCTTGGCAATTATTTCACGCGAAGGCGCGAAGCCGCTAAGGAGTCAAATTCGGAGCGTGATTCTTTGGAACTTGGCGTCTTAGCGACTTCGCGTGAGGAAAGTCCTTGGTGAAGGACCGCAAAAAGGGGCATTCTCCTTTCGGCCGTGCATTTATAGAGTGTGCCGCTTGAAAAGAAACGGGAATGTTGAATGTCCCCTTTTGTTTCAAAGACTACCATTCAAACAAACGCGAGCGCAATTCGGCAGCCGCTTGAATTGTCGATGAAACGTTGGTTCACAAATGCTGTGCATGTGACAAGCGATTCAAATTGCTCAGGACAACGTTGTTGAAACTGTTCAGTTTCCAGCACCTCAAGCACGAGGCGCTCATCCGTTTCGAGGTGAAAAGTGCTCAACCCAGCATCTGGATCGTCAAGGGAAGACATGCAGTCGATCCACGCATCCATGTTGGCGCCGTAGAAATCCGGAAAGCCGAACAGATCTGCAAAACGGTTGTGGAATGATTTCCAATCGACAATGTCATCGGTTTTCAACTGTAAGAGCTGCATTCGGTAACTCTCGGCTAGCAAGGAATCATGGGTGGCTGGGGCGCTCACACGCGGGCCAAGCTCTCGACGTGCATAGCCCCAGTCTGGGGACATGCAGAGTCCTGAAAAAGGGGACGTTCTACTTTTGGCCGTATGCTTATAGAGTTTGCTGCTCGAAATGAAACGGGAAAGTTGAATGCCCCCTTGTCATCAGCAAATCTGGGGCTCTGTCGTGCTAATGGTCGATCGAAGTCGGAATCTTCGAAACCGGTAGCATGCTGCATCAACGCGACAGAACGCCCCAGCCACCCCCCAAATCATTCAACCACTTACCTGATACCCGCTTCGATTTCGCCGGTGACGTCGCCGCCGATTTCGCCCACCTTGTTTCGCGGGGCGTTGACTTCCTCCAGGTCGAACTCAAATCGGCGCGTCGCGGTGTTGTTGCGCTCGGAAATTTCATTGATCCGATCCACCTCGTCGATGACGACAGTGATCCTTACATTCGACTGCTGCGGCACGTAGGGAACAGCCACGGTCATCGATTTCGATTCCAAATCTTCCGACCAAGTGAGCTTGGGGATCGTCGCCACGCCGGCGAGTTTCCGTCCGCTCGGCGATGACTCGACAAATCCCACCTCAAACGTTCCCGCCGCCAGCGAACCGATATTGTGAATCGTCGCCTGAAGTTCCCGCGTCCAGATCGAATATTTGATTTCGTCCGGCACGACGGCCAGATCAGCCGCCAGGCTGCCGCCACGTCCTGGTGCAGTTTGGCGAATTTCAATCATGGTCGTCTGCCGGCCGGCGAGCGACACAGTCGTTTGCTGTCCGCGTTGATGCAGGACGAACGAATCGTCGAGGGTCACGGTGTCGATGTTCCCATCGTCGTTACTGTCGATTCCTGCGCGCAGTTGGTACGTGCCCCCCAAATCGAGTTTCCAGGTCGTCAGCGACACGGGCACCTCGTCCGCTGCAAAGTTGTAAATGAACAATTTCAAGGTCCGCTCATCAGCCCGCTCGACGTAGGCGGCGAAGTCCCGTCCCACGCCCGAATAGGTGACGCTCGGTTTGAGGTCCCGCGTGCCGGTCATCAGGAAGAACGGATCGGCGATTCCGGCGAATGCCACGCGGTCGGTGGCGGAAGTTTCGGTCGTCAACACGGGCCAATACCGATTGGTCTGCTGTACCACGAAATTCGAGCGGTCGATGACCTGTTGTCGGGTGACCAATTGCGGCGCTTCGGGGGTCTCGCCGATTTCGAGTGCCTGCTGAGCGCGCTGAAAAAAAGAATCGGCTGATATGCCGGCTCGACTCTGACTGTCGCGAATCATACCGGCCCAGGCGGCTGAGCCGCGCTCGGGCGAACTAGCGGGATCGGCCCGATAGCGGTCGACCAGTTCTTTTTCCAACCGGAACGGTTCGAGATATTTGGAGTCGCCGGTAATCTCGTGCGCCAAGAACAACAGGTCGGAAACGTAGAAGCGATAGTTACTGGTCGTCCAATCGTAATTGACTGTCCCGGGGGGATGTGTCGACGTGTACCAGTTCGGCGACTTCGTTCCACCGATGGTTGCTAACGGGAAACCGACTTCCGCGGGAATGATGCCGCGCGGTTTGCCTCGTTCGGTACTGAGGGCGGCATCGAGCCAACTGTCGGCCCATTCGACGAATAGCCGAGCGACTTCCGGATGGCGGTTGTATCGATAGACAGCCAGCGCCGGTAATGTGGCACGATAGTTGATCCACGAATCGTTCGCCTGCAATCCCTCGCCGACACGGACGGAGCTTAAGAAGTTAGCGCGGAATTGCAGATTCCCTTTGTCGTTGCGATCCATCCACAAGTCGCGCATCAGCCGGGCCGTTTTTAGGGAGCGCTCCACCCAGACGGGATCGCCGTAGCGGAGTGTCAGCATGATAGGCAACGCGTCGCCCGTCCATTCGGAGGAATGTTCCGTATCGGAAAACACGCGGCAGAAACCGGCTTGTTGGTCGATACCGCCGTACTTCCATAATCCATCGAGCAGATTCGTCGTCAACGCGAGCGACTTCGGTGAGGATCCTTCACTGATGAATCCCATCATGCCGAAGAAAGCGACGAACTCGACATCGTCGCCCCAACCACCGCCGATGCTGCCATCGGGGTATGTCTTATTGTCGGCCCACCATTCACTCAAGTCGAGCATCAATCCGTATGCTTCGCGCACGGCGCGGGCCCATTCGGGAGCGCCGGCGGTCGCAGTGCGATGATCATAGAGATGCCATTTTTCGTCGGGGGTCCATTTGTCGGTCAGAAAGAAGCGCGCGTAGCGATCATTGGGAAAGGCGGTGGCCAACTTTCGAAAGGCAGCCATTCCGTCGCCGCTGATGTAAACCCAGCGATGCGGGTCGAGCAGCAGCGAAGCGCGGCCTTCGTACTGTTTCGCTTTGTAATACAACAAGTCGTTCGGCTGAATGATCCGCAGCAGCGAAACGACCTTGCGGTTTTCCTGGAAGTGACCTTCTTCGCCGAACCCGCGATTGAGGAAGCGGTGCCGGGCCCGGCGGAAGACGGCGAGTGAATCGCGGGCTTCGATGGCGAGCGTGTTTTCGGGGTCATTCTTCCAGACGGCTTCGATTGAAGCCGCAGCGCGGTCGATCAGATCGGCTTCCATCTCCTCGGGCAGTTCGGGATGACCGATGAGCGCCAGCAGGCCCTGCATTTGTAGCACTTCGTTGTTGTTGGTCGAGTCTAGAAACCGGGCCGCTTCGGAAAACTCGCGGTCGTTGACCAGTTTGGCGAACTCGGCTGCGTCATCGGGGCCGTTCGCGGTGAGCGTGCCTTTGTTCCATTTCAAGACCGCGTCGTGTGCCGGGAGTACGGCAATGGCGAGGACGCTGTTTCGCTGAAACGGGCCTTTGGCGTCGAATTTGTGGCGCTTCGCAGCATCCCAGGGCGCGCGGCGGTACGACTCGACGCGCGCATTACCGGGAAACCATTCTTCGTAGCGGGCAATGTCGGCTTGGTATTGGGATTCGTCGCCGTAGAATCGCAAGTCGATTTTCCCATCGCCGGCGTCCACATCAAATCGCAGCCAGCGATACATACCTGTCGATTGAGGCAGGGCGCGGCCGAGAATCTGCTTGGCACTGATCGCCGTACCGATCGTCTCGCCATTGCAGGAAACAGCCAGTGATTCGAGCGGCGCGTGCAAATCGCCCACCAAAACATGGACGCGGTACTTGCCTGGATCGACATCAACACGAAACGTCATGTCGTCTCTTGACGATACGCCGTCTCGCAGCACGGGTGTCGCATGCGAGTGGTAAAGCAAATCGACCCGCGTTTGATTCCCGCCATGTTGGACCTCCTGAAGCGGGCGATCCCGATCGAAGGATGATTGGCCAGCGGTCGTCCAGCCGTAGCCGATTGCGGATTGATAGGCGTCGATGGGTGAGATTCGTCGCCAGCCCTCTTCAGTCGGGCTCGTTGATGTTCCCATATCGAACCGTGCCGGGACCGTTACCGCTCCATATGCCTCGATACCGCCTCCAAAAACCAGGACCAACATGGTCAACGCCTGCAGTTGCAAGATTGCCTGGGAAACGCTCCCGCCGAACCACAATCCTGTCAATGAACGGCTCAGCAGGAGCTTCGCCCTCCCGAAGAAAGATCTCGTTTCGCTCTTGGGCCAGCGGGAATTCGATTTCTTGATCATCGGAAAGGCGCTTGTTCTAAGAGTTCTGTTGCAACCAGCTTATCGCGACAGTCAACCACAGATATTCGACACTTCACGGTCTCATAGTCGACGACACAACTGAAAGTGCTTACGAAGATTTCGGTCCTACGAAGTATCCTCCGTCGACCACGACTGTTTGGCCGGTGATCAAGTCGGATCCGCCAATGACCGAGACGATCGCATCGGCAACATCTTCGGGCCGGCAAACCTGCCCTAATGCCGATCGGCTTTCGACAAACTTTTTGGCCGCGTCGTAATGTTCACCGAGTCCTTGTTCGAGCCATTCGCCGGCGATAAACCCGGGGGCGATGGCGTTCACGCGAATCGAGGGACCCAGGACGCGGGCCAGGCTAATCGTGAGGTTGATAAGACCCGCCTTTGATGCGCCATAGGGGATGGAACTACCAGCAAACGAAATTCCGGCAATGCTGGCGACGTTGACGATTTCGCCTCCGTCGTTCGCCTGCATGAATTCCTGGGCGGCACGAATACATTGGAACGGTCCTTTGAGGTTCACCGCCAGGATGCGGTCCCAATCGTCGTCGGTAACCGATTCCAAATCGGAATGGGCAATAAAACGTGTTGTGCCCGCGTTGTTGACGAGAACGTCGAGCCGTCCAAATTCGTCGGCCGCTGTTTTCATCATGTCTCGGCAGGCGGAATCGTCGGAAACATCGGCGGCAAAGCTCATGGCGTCGACCCCC
>JANQRQ010000159.1 GCA_028284485.1 Planctomycetaceae bacterium
GTGCCACACGGGCAGACCAGCGGCAGGCCCGTCCGAAATATTGGACGGGCGGCCGTCGGGCCAAGCTGCCGACAAAAACGTGGACTCGAATTGCCGTTCACGGCGTGAATGCGGAATTCACCCGTTTGCAACGCACCTGGTTTGCGTCTGAGATCACAAACGCTCACGAAATTGTTTTCCCGTACCTCAAGCTGTACGATTGCCTCGAGGTCGATCCGCTGGCTGGCTTTTACAGAGCTGAAACCGAACATGCAGGGAATGAATATGCGAACACGATGGTGCTGCCTGCTGGCCGCTCTACTTTTCATCCCGAACTTGGCAGGCGTGGCGGTGGCTGGGGACGAGGCCGAAACCGCACGGGCCGACAGCGAGTTTCCACCGGTCAAAGACGAATCGATTGCTCGCTATACGGCACGAAGGGTCTCAGAAACGATCGAGATCGACGGACGATTGACTGAGAGGACCTGGCAGAAGATTGAAAAATCGCCGCGATTCGTCGATTTAATTTCGGGCCGCGAAACCATTCACGATACGCGAGCTGCGGTCGCTTGGGACGATGAGTTTTTGTATGTCGGTTATTGGGTCGAAGAGCCATTCGTCGCTGCGACTTTTGTCGAACGCGATAAACCGATTTATCGAGACAACGATGTGGAGTTGTTTATCGCGGGAGCCAATGCCTACTACGAATTTGAAATTAACTCGTTCGGAACGTTATACGAGGGCTTTTTTATCTGGCAGAAGGATTACGAATCGACCGGCTATTCGAAAATCCCCGAATTGGATCGCAGCCGCCCCGATGTGCAGTCGCAGCGCTTTAATGGTGTGGGGTTGAAGACACATCCCAGGGGGCTTCGGTGGGCCTTCTTGAAGTGGGATTTTCCAGAGGCGAAGACAGCGGTGCATATTGATGGAACGATCAATGACCATTCTGACCGGGACCGAGGTTGGACGGTCGAACTGGCGTTTCCCTGGCGCGGGATGAAGGAATTGGCCATGGGGGATGGTCGTGCGTTGCCGCCGAACGACGGGGATGTGTGGAGGATCGACTTCTCGCGGTTCAATCAGTATCGCGAGGCGGAACCGGCGGAAGATTCCGGTGGATGGGCCTGGAGCGCGCACGGTGTGTGGGATTCCCATGTTCCGGAGTGCTTCCCCTACGTGACTTTTTCGTCGGCGGTTGTCGGAGAATCTGCAGTTACGCGGCAGCCATAAGGGTTTGAAGTGGGTTTTGATGCGGGTGGCATCGAATCATTGCGAATGGTCGGCAGGCCCAGTGTTGCCTCACACCTGCGCGGACGCGCAGGTGATCGATTAGGTTTCTAAGTCGATCTCACGCGGCCACTGTTGATTGGCTTCCCAGTACGTGCGTTTCAGCGCAATTTCGTCGTCCGAGGCTGATGGTTGAATCTTGCCGTTCACGTCGATGGCACGTGAAATCACGACGTGCGGCCCCGGAGCCAAAAGCCCTAAATCGATCGAAAAGAATCTCCAACTGAACTGGGCCCGCGGCTCCTCATCGAGTCGGGCTTTCACCCAAGGTCCGTTGTCCACTTTGACTTCGACTGCGTCGACTTCGGTGCCATCGCTCCAGGTGGCACCATAGGCCTTTGTCGGAATCATGCCGTTTTGGCTTGGCAATCGCGTTACTCGGGCCACGATTGACTTCAAGTTCATCCGAGTGACTGACGACTCGACGAAGACAACTTCGTTGCCTTGGCGCTCGCCACGCACGGTGACGTAGTCGCGACCCATGTACCGCCCCATGTAGCGTCGGTCACGCAGCTCGATCCGTTTGAGCCATTTGACATTGGTCACGCCATACCAGCCGGGGACGATCAACCGCAACGGGGCGCCGTTGCGGCGTGCGATCGGTTCGCCATTACGATTCCAGGCCAACAGGAGATTCTTTTTGCGCGCGTCAGCCACAGACATGCTGCGACCGAATGGAACCTCGACCTTCAACTCCAATCGCGACCCGCGGCGCAGGGTCTCGACTTTGCGGTCGATCCCGAAAAAGACAATTTCGGTGGCTTCCGGCAGGATCTCACATTCTTCCAAAAGTGGCCATAATCTTGTGCCGGTCCAGCGGCTGTTGTAAATCGCCGCCATAAAACCTTTGTTATGGCCGTTGCCCGAACACTCCAAGGTCATGAATTGGTCGTCATGGGGTTGCGCTTTCAGTTCCTCCATCGTGAGCGTTCGGGGATTCTTGACCAAGCCGGCGATTTCTATTTCGTGCGTTCTTTCATCGATCGGAGGAACCGGGTAATGGGAAACGGTAAAGACCTGCTCCTGTGGCGTAAGCCAACTATCGAGAGTTTCCCAGTCGAGCATTCCCGGACGCGCGCGGGGCATGTTCAAAAATGGCACGAGTTCTTCCTGATCGGTCTGATCGGGGAATAGCAAGTCCGGGTTGGACAGCCAGGCGACAGCGGCTCCGGCAGATATTGTCCCGTCCCTTAGGAATTCGCGACGTGTTTTCGAGTGGAAGCTCATGGCGTGCCCTTTCTCAAATCATCCGGCGAAAGACGCACGTCCAATTTTGTGGTTTCGCCAGGACGAATCGTCACGACTTGGTTTGTCGATAGGTTTCCTGCCGGATGCACGATATCGAAATTATATTCCCCCGCCGGTACATCTTGAAATGAGAAGCTGCCGTCGCGTTGTGTCACATGAAAATATGGGTGGGCGAATACATAGATCCATGATCGCATCGCGCCATGAAAGATACACCCAATCCGAATGGGGCGGGAAATCCCCCCTGCCCTGCGGAAAAGATGCATGTAGGAACCGTCTGTGCCAATATTCACACTAAACGGGTCAATCCCGTCGCGGGTCATCACATTGTGCAGCACGGTATCGGCATTGGTAAACTTCACTCGATCACCGACGTGAATGGCCAGCGTCTCGGGGATAAATCGATAATCGCGTTGGTCGATAACCGGCTCACTTGCTTCGTAAGGCTGCTGCTGAAGCAGTCGCGTATTGCGTAAAGCGACCACCGCTTCTGCCAGTTCGCCGG
This sequence comes from Planctomycetaceae bacterium, assembly GCA_028284485.1. Taxonomy (GTDB): domain Bacteria; phylum Planctomycetota; class Planctomycetia; order Planctomycetales; family Planctomycetaceae; genus JANQRQ01. The sequence continues at coordinate 3,023 of JANQRQ010000159.1, forward strand.
TGCTGCGGCTTTGAATGTAATAGCGGCTATATCGCCATTGGCGTGCGGGATCCGAGTCATAGTAAATGACCCCTTCGAGCGACCCGGTTTCCAGTGTCTCGCCTGCGGTTGTCTCGTCGGCCGCCGCCGCGCCGTCCTTCGCTGTTTGGTCGTTGGTAACCGCCGTTTGATTCGGCTGAGAATCTTTCGTGGCGGGTTGCGGTTGGTTCTCCTGAGAGCAGCCAGGCAATATCCACCAAAGAATCAAAGTGAAGTACCAAGGTTGGCGAACACGTTGTATCGGATATAGCTTTTTGTGAATCAACATTTCCAACGGCTATTGAGAATCGTTTGTTGAGCCGGTCGACACAGTCGGCCATCGTTAAGCAGTCAAAATCGGCATCGGTGAGATCAAAGGTTTTCGCAAAATCGAATTCAAAACGCCACAAGTCTTTTAGCCGGCTTTGATTCGGTCGTTCGTAGGATCCAACGGTTCAGCAAGCTCCAGCTAAACAATCGGTCTATTATTGCGTATGATGCAGTGTACACAAATAGGGGAGATCGAAGTGTTCTCTGCAAGCGGTTGTTAATGCAATTTGTATGTAATTGCAATTGATATGTTATTTCGTTAGCGTATCAGTCGTGAGCTAGGCGAATTGATTGTGAACGTTCTTCGAAATGTGGATGCAGTGTGGAATTGTGGTATGGGTGGCGCGCGTGTTACACGCTCTTGCTTGCCAGTAAGTTCACGCTCCACCCACTTCATTATCGTTGGTTTCACGTCAATCGCTACGCAGATTCTCCGGAAGCCCTGAATGCTGAAGCATCCCGGTCGTGCCCATTTCTTGTTCGCGGACGGTCATGTTCAGTTTATCTCTGAGAGCATTAACGAAGGCCTCTACAAGGGCATGGCCACAATCAAAGGGGGCGAATCATTGGGGTCGTTCTGAACGGATTGAGCGGCTAACGGGCCGTACCGATTCTCGGGCCACGTCGAAAATCATGCAGAATGCTTCCTTGTGGCGATCGATGTCAGTATGTTGATGTCCCAATGGCGTAATCATCACTGCGAGCGAAATTCACAGGGGCGTTTCTCGAAGATTCGCAACAAGTATCGGAGCTAAATTCGAGTTCGGATCGATATACAGCGGCAATATGGCTGAGGCGGCGGGATCAGACCCTGTTGTTTCAGCTTCTCTTAACTTCGGTATTATCGAACGATAATGTCCGAAGCACTTTAAATCGGATTCTAGTTGTGCCATCGAAGGTTGTGTTGGTTTTGTTTGCCGTTGTGATGGCAGGATTGCCAGGTGCATCGTCTGCGGCTGCGCAAAACGAGGCAAACGCTGATCCTCACGAGCATTCGACCTCTTCGCACGAGCATCCAGCAGGCGATGCTGTTGGGAATCGCGCTGACGATTCACCGTCGAATGGCGGCACGGGGCCGTTAGTGATTACCGGTTGTTATTGTTTGCTGATTGTGCTGGCCTCCATGGCGGGCGGGTGGTTGCCGAGTTTCATCAACCTGACGCACAAACGGCTGCAGATCATGATCAGCCTGGTTGGCGGCTTGATGTTGGGGATCGGTATTTTTCACATGTTGCCTCACGCGATCGCCGAATTCGGCGGTGGTGGAGAATCGGTCGATCGTGCTGCCTTTTGGATGATGATCGGCCTGATCACCATGTTTTTTCTGTTACGCACCTTTCATTTTCATCAGCACGAGCCTGTTGATGGCAGTGTCGATGGCGGTTCCCATCAATCCAGCGGTCACGACCACGATCATGACCACGATCACAGCCATGCTGCGAGCTACGACCACGCGACGCAAAAAGCTGCGGTGCACCGATTCAGTTGGCTGGGGATCGCGTTCGGATTGGGCTTGCATACGTTGATCGATGGGTTGGCTTTGGGCGCCAGTGTGCAGGCCGATGCCGGCCACCATGAAGTCGGTTGGCTGTTGGGCGTCGGCACGTTTCTGGCGATCTTACTGCACAAACCGCTCGATGCGGTTTCGATCACATCGTTGATGTCGGCGAGTGGTTGGTCTGCGGGGGCACGCAACCTGGTCAATATTGGTTTTGCCATGATGTGTCCGATCGGTGCCGGGCTGTTCTTTCTGGGAGTCGAAAGGTTCTCCGAGAATCAGCACGTTTTTGTCGGTTCCGCCTTGGCATTTTCTGCGGGCGTGTTTCTCTGTATTTCGCTTGGGGACTTATTGCCTGAAATTGAATTCCATGCACACAATCGGGTCGTCTTGTCGGTGTCGCTCCTCGCAGGAATTGGGCTGGCTTGGGTCATTGGTTTCTTAGAGCCGGACCATGTCCATGGGCATTCGGAACAGCACACCGAAGCGGTCAGCGAACCGCACGGCGAAGAGCATCAACATGATCATGACCATGGTCATGACCATGATTGATGCGTTCTCCTGCATGGACGAATCACACCTTGTGTGATGTTGAAAGCCGCTACGAATGACAGCAGCTGCGGGTCGACCGGCCGCCGCCAGTTTGTCTTACCAGTCAATTTGGGCGGGGAAGAACTCGTCGATCAAGTCTTCGTAATAGGGGCGAAGTTCATCAACGTTGGGGCGTTGATCACTTTTCGTATAAAGGTCGTACGGATTGAATACACGCACCCAGCGAAACATCTCCTGATCATGATCGTTCATCAGATGGTCGTAGGCTCGTTCCCGATGGCCGCTGTAAAACGAATGATAACGAATCATGTACAGGGCTTCTTCCGGCAGGTAGTCTTTGACGACATGATACAGGTACTCGTCGTGACCCCACGACATAAGAACTTGATCGAGCCCACAGTTTTTGGCGTAAATTCCGTACTCCGTCCGATACCTCGCGTCAGAGCTGTCCGGGTTTTCTCCGAAGTATTCCGGTAGCACGATTCTATCAGAGAAGCGGCAACCGACAGGGAACGTGTCTCCTACGACGGCCCACTGTGGTTCGCCAAACAGGCACAGGACTTTGCCCAAGTCGTGGATGAGGCCGGCCAGCACAAACCAGCGTGGTTTGTCATCCTGCCGAATCGATTCGGCTGTCTGGATGCAATGTTCGATTTGCGCTAGTTCCGTATCGGGGTCGCTGTCGTCGATTAGCGTATTGAGGAATTCCAACGCTTCCCAAATCCCCATACGACGTTTCGCTTTGGGGAGGTATTCGTCGCGTTTTTGTTCCACGAATTCGACAGTTTGATAGCGGTGATTCTGCCGGTAAAACTCACGCACACCGGGACGCGTATCGGTTTCGTAGTTTCGGAATTCGTCCGGAGATTTTTCTTTTCCCGCCTTGTCGGAATCGGTGGGCGGCGTTGGATAGCGACGCCGGAGATCATCGTCCCATTCGTCAAGGTCGCCAAGCGGTGAATCTTTCGCGTTACGATCAATCATGCGAAATTCCTGATTGAGAATTTGGTCGCCGTGAGACAATTTACAGAATCGTACCAGCTTTTTTTACGTTTCGCTAAGATCGCAGAGGTGACGAGGGGCAATATTGCCTCCAGATCGGCTGGATTATTCGCCCTCTTCTAAGGTTTTTGACTCGTTTCAACGGTTTTAGCAATGCGGGTTTTACCCGCCAGTAGTTTTCGAGAGCAACGGTTGTTTGAATTTCATGAATTGGACCAGGAAATCAGACGATGAACAAACCACAAGTGGCGACAGTCAGCCCTGTCGACGAATCGACAGAGTCTCACGAGGTGCAATCGATTTTTGAAGATATTATGCAGACCAAAGGAATCGATTTCGTTCCACGATTTTGGCGGGTCTTGGCAACGAATCCCGTTCAACTGAAATTGGTTTGGAACAGCCTTAAAGAATTGATGCATCCCGAATCAAGTGGACGAGACTCTTCATTGAGTCCGCTAAGCCGCGAGATGATCGCGCTGGCTGTTTCTGCGACAAACGGCTGTTCTTATTGTGTGAACTCACACACAGCCGCAATGCGTAAGCTTGGTGCCGACGACGAGACCCTGGGTGAAGTATTGGCGATCGCCGGTCTTTTTAATATGACAAATGCGCTGGCTGATGGTTACCAGGTTGAACCGGACGTGCTACCGCCGGTCGATTGACGGCCCGGCGATTGTGCCGATCGTAGTGGGATACTGTCCAGCCGACGTGCGCCGAGACCTTATTGCAAAGTTAACTTGCTTGGCCCGAATCGTTGCGCAGCTGCTTGCCACGATCGTGATCTGCGCGGCCTACGGTTCGGCGATTGAGCTGTCCTCGGGGGCGATCTTCTTGAGCCATTCGCCGACGAAGTCGAGGTGATTGCCGCCGTTATGAAAGGCTTCCACCTCGAATCTGTCACCTCGATTCAGCAGTAACAAGACATCGAGAAACTCTCCGCTGATGCCCCGCACCGCGATGGCTCTCCCCTTGGCGGATTGCAGATTCTGCGCTCGATTTTGTTTCCAAACTCGCTTGGCTCGCTCGGCCTGAAACAGCAAAGTTCCCTTTTCCACGTCCTTGTTGAGAAGTTGACCGACCAAAATTCCTCGGAATCCATGCATGCCCTCTGGCAAAAGAATCTTGTCGGTTGTCTGTTGTGCTTGTTGGTTCGGGCTAATGGTTTCGAGCGTATTGTCCAGCGAAAAATGATCGCTTTGCGGGCTGCGGTGATTGATTTGCGCCCGGACGGTGTCCCCAACTTTGATCTTTTGAAATGGTTTCAGCATCTCACCGTAGATTCCAGCGATCATGATCGGCTTGCCCACTGACGCTGTGGGAATGCTCGCCGCATTGTCGTTCGCAACTTCCGGAATTCGCGTGACGTGGATGATCATGTCTCCAAGAGAGTCGTTTTTCTTCAGCACTTTGCCCACGATCATGCCGTGAAATCCACGAAATCCTTCCGGTGGTTGTGGAAAGTTCGCCAAGTCAACCGGTGCTGTTTTGCGGAGATTCTCGCCGAGAAAGCTCAGACTGTCCCCGGTCAGATGTCGCGCTTCGAATTCCAGCGTGTCGCCGGCTCTTAAGATCAACAGAACATCGAGCCATTTACCAAAAACGCTATCCACGACAAACGTCTTGCCGACGGCACTTTTGGGATTGTCCGCCTTATTGTTTCGCCACACGCGCGAAACATGATCGACCGTAACTACAAATCGTCCTGCTTCAATATCCTTGCTGACGAGTCGGCCGATGAGTTGACCACAGAAGTTGTGCAGCTCTTTGGGAACGGCAATCGGGTTTGTCAGCGTTTCCGATTCGGTTCCAGGTTTATGCTCGTGTGCGTCCGAAACAGCGAATTCAAGAGTTGCGGATTCCGACGGTGGAGCGATCTCAGTGGGGTTTGGCCCGGAGACTTGTGCGTTTGATGATGAAACGTCCATGGTCAGGCCGCTCACGGTACGAGGTGACGCGACGGCCATCAGGATGACTACGGATACAGTCCCGGCAATCGAGAATCGGCGAAGCCTCGGTGAGATCCCTCGAGTTTGGAGTCGCTGGTCGAGCAACGACTCGACCCGTTCACGGAGCAAAGACCGGTTTCCCGCCATGCCAACGCTCAAAACAGGCGAAACCAATTGCCCTTTTGTTGTGGATTGCGTCATCCATTCGCTGAGGTTGACCAGAGTTCTTGCGACTCCGACCGGATCATTCAACAACTCAGCCGCAGTGCGGTCGGCATCGAATTCTGTTGCCATTCGCAGCTGACGCCGGACCCAAAAATTGAGGGGCTGGAAGAATAACAAACCGCAGATAATCTCCGAGATGAGGGACCAAAATGGGTCGCGCTTCGAAAGGTGAGCCAATTCATGGGCGACCAGTGCCCCAGCCTGCCTTTGATTAAGGTCCTTGGCGATTCGGTCAGGGAGCAAAATCCGATAACGAAAGCACCCGGCAGCCAACGGGCATTGGAGCTTGCTGCTTCGGAATAATTGAATGACTCGGCGAAGCCCGATTTTTGGGCCCAACGTCTCTACCAACTGACGCCATTGACCAGAACGAATCGGTACGGCGTGCAACTCGACGCGCCGAAGGCGAATCCAATCGCAACTGATTCGAAATGCCGTTGTTACCGCTGCCAGTGCGAGAATGCCGAGCAAAATTGGCAGGACCAATCGATCGATGTTTCGAATCGATTGAGAAGAATCACCTTGTTCTATCGGTAAGCCGCCTTCGAATTGTTGACTCGACCCCAGGTGGGGACCCGAATTGGCTATCGTCGTCGACGTAGATTGCCAACGATAAAACCGGGAATCGTCACGCCGATCCGTAAAACCGATTTCAACAGGCTGTGAGTCAAGAAACGCTGGAAGCGAAATCTGTGGTCCGTAATGGATCGCCGGAACAAGCGTTTGGAAAGTTGCGGTCAAGGCGCCACCTACCAGTGCTGTCCGCCATATCAGGCCTCGCATCGTGACCAGGTACGTTCGAAAGATTCGAACCAGGCTGGCAAGTATGAGGATGATCAGCGTGGAATGGAGTAGGTAGTTTGAAAGCCAAGTGACGCAGATGTCGTGAAAACTGTACTCGCTTAGCACGGTTTCCTCCCGGCCGCTGTTTCACTTCTGGTCGTGCTCGAACACGAGTTTTTTGATTCTCGCCAGTTCGTCGCGATCGACACGATCTGTTTCGAGCAAATAACTGACGAGGGCTGACGGACTGCCGCCAAAGACGCGTTCGACGAGTTCACCAATCATCGAATCGCCAACATTGCTCTCTGAAATGGCAGCCCGATAGAGAAACGTGCGCCCCTCTGTCCGATGAGTGACCAATCCCCTCTTTTCGAGGCGGGCCAACACAGTGGCGACTGTGCTATACGCGAGAGTCGTATCGACATCCAAGGATTGCTGCACAGCGGCAACGCTGGCCTCGCCTTGTTTCCAAAGGACTTGCATGATGGCAAGCTGTCGTCCGCTCAGTCGTGGCTTCATGGGGCTATGCTCTTGCTCGTGTTCTGTCATAGCGTCATCTGCAATGTTGACTGTAAACTACATGTGTAGATGCGTGTTGTCAAGCGGGCTGTCGTGTGGCGACTTTCCTGACTAAACTGATTGTTTGCCGACGCAAAGCAGCGATGAGAAACCGGGCGGTCGCAACCTTTTTCGCGGTGTGCCTGATCGGACGAATACACGCATGGCATCACTCATGCGTCCATTCAGGGATTCTCTGGTGGAGAGCTTTGGCTTTGTCGACTTTGGCTTGAAACAACCGTTCGAGCCAGTCTTAAATGACTCCGGCAAGTTCCTGCAACTGGCGCCAGTTTTCGAGTCGCTCTTCCTTTGCCGTTAACAGTGTTTCCGAAGGATTGCCCTCCTTGTCGAAGTGTTTGGCAAATCGTCCTTCGCTGCGACAGAAGTCGATAAAATCGACAACTTCGCCGGTCTTGGGGTTCTTCCACCAGTCGTCCTTCATAGCCGGGTTGCCCTGCAGGGAGAGCCGCTTCTTGATCGTGTCCCCTTTGCTGGGATCATAAATCAAGATGGGAAAGGCACGGGTGTCTACCGAAAGTCGAGCCTGATCGGTCGCCATGTTGTCGGCCACACCATGCTCCGGTTGGCAGGTGGTGTAACAATTGATGACGGCAGGTCCGTCGAATTCGAGTGCACCTAAGACCGACTTGTAAAAGTGATTGGTATGGGCACAGGTCGTTTGTGCGACGAAAGTCCGTGGATGCATCATTGCGATTTGAGCAATTTCTTTACGTCGCTCTTGCTTGCCGCCATAGCGTTTCCCGTGAACACTCATTTTAGTGTTTTGGCCGGTATAGGTACTGGTCGAGGCTTGTCCGCCGGTATTGGAATAAACCTGCGTGTCGAGGACAAATACCTTAACGTTCATGCCCGAGGCGAGCATACGCGAGAGGGATTGGAAGCCGATGTCGAACATCGCACCATCGCCGCCGATGCACCAAATCGGCTTATCGCCCCAACCCATTTGATCCCAGCGGGACCGGATGCCCATCGCGTCGGCGGGAGCATTTTCGAATAGCGAGTTGGTCCAGGGAACCAGGTACGGGTTGTACGGGTAGGTCGAGGTGTAGACCGTATTGCAACCGGTTGCCGCGACAATGCCCCATTGGTCGCCATACTTGGCGCCCGTGGCGGAGCACATCATGCGCAGTGCCGTCCCCTCGCCACAGCCGGCACACGAGCCGGCGCCACCCACGTAAATATGTGTTTGCTCCTTGAGCATCATATCGATCAACAGATTATCGTTGATGTACTGCTCATCGGAGGGGCCGATCTCCTTGAAGAGACGATGGCTTTTGCGGATCTGCTCCATCGTTTCTTCGGATTTTGGAATCATCTTCAGCGCTAAATCATCGCAAACAGTCACGCATTCGGCGCAGCCTTTGCATTTGCTGGGGTCGATAATGATGGCGAATCGACCACCCTCTTTGCCCTTCTTCTGGGGTCCGTCGTAATACTTGCGTGTCTTCGACCATTGGGCTTCGAACATATCCCGATCTTCTTCGGGGACATCCTGCAGCCGGCTTTCCAAGGTTGATTCCGCGAGCACTTTGCCAAGGATAGCTGTATCGGGGCATTCGGTCACGCAATCCATACATCCGGTGCAATTCTCGGTGATATACTCCGGAATTTCGGGCGCCACGTAGCTGAAATCTCGTAATGTGGCCGTGCCGGCTGGAATCAGCGAGCGGGCGACGGACAAATCGGCGGGAAGTCCTTTCTCGCCAGTCCCGTCTTCGTAACCTCGAATGATTCGCTCGTTAAAGTCGTTGACGTCGAGGATGGGCAGATCGACTCCGACGTAGGGCGAATCACGCAATGTCCCGTAAGAGTTATTATTGTGAGGATCGCGCTCATTGGCTTCGTTCATCGACTCGTGTTTGTCGACTGTTGCCATCGTAAATCTCCTTGAAGCCTTGTTGGGCGTTTGGTCAGTTCGCCGTATGGTTAGTTGTGTTGAAATCGAAATTCTGTGATCCGCCACCGACTTCCCACCCTGAGGGATGGGCCCCTTCATGAAGGTCGCAAACGTTCTTTACCAACGCGCCGGTGCAGGATTGCGACCTGGGTTTGTGGCGTCACACTTGTCCGTTTCCGCTGCGGATGACTTCCTGCGGAATCTCTTGGATTTCGCTATATCCGCGTTTGACACAGGTCAAATTATCTTGAACGACCTGCTCACCACGCTTGCCGAAGTACTTTCGCAATGCCTTTTCGACTCCGGCATAAACTTCTTCATCGGACATTTCGCTGTCTTTGGCGTAGGGCGTTAATTTGAGGAATGCCCCGAGCAGGACAATTCCCTGCATTCTCATTTCGAGGTCGGCAACCGACGCGACTTCACGCGCGATCTTGACCATGTCGGCAAAGTAGATTCGAAGACCCTTGTCTTTGATCGTCGTCTTGTGGTGTTCCGGCAGACGTTGCCAAACATCGGCCGGATCGGTGTAGTGGCTCTGCATGAAGACAGCTCCACCGTCGATCATTCCCTTTAAGGGGTTACCACTGAAGACCGCATTCGTATCGTTCAAGACGACCAGGTCGACGTATTCGAGTTCGCTGTGCGAAAAAATGTGCGAATCGGCGATTGTCAAATAGTAAGTCGTCGGTAGGCCCTTCTTTTCCGACCCGTATTTCGGATAAGCCTGAACATCCTTACCGAAGACTTGGCCACCGATGGTGGCGATCACTTTGTTCGTGGTTACCGAACCAAAGCCACCGACTGAGTGACCACGCATTGAGAATGCGCCGGTTGGCCGCAAGTCGGGGTCTTCTTTTTGCTCCAATGCGATCGGGTGTTTCACGCCGACACAGAAAAAGTCCTGCCCGTCGTTCATCATGTTGTCAAAGATGGCGGTAATATCGCCGGGTCGCACATCGCGGCTCCCCAAGCCGGCGGCACCATGATAAATGCGCGGGATGCGCTCGATGGGTTCTAATCCGCTTTGTCGATTCGTGGCGTCGCAAAACGCTGCCTTGATTTCCCGCGTCAAATGGTTGCCGATCGTCGACAGCGGATCATCCATGCGTTCGATGACGGTAAATGCCTTGCAGTCCTTCAAGGCGTTGACAATTTGCTGGGCCGGGAAAGGTCGGAAGCAGTAAATGTTAAGGCATCCGGCCTTGATCCCCTTTTCGTCGCGCAGATAGTCAATGGTGGTTTGCGCCGTTTCCATGTAGGAACCGATGCCGACCAGGATGTACTCGGCGTCTTCACATCGATACGCGTCGACGAAACCGTAGCGCCGGCCCGTTTTGCGGTAGAACTCTTCGAAGGCTTCTTCGAGTGCGGGCTCACACTGGTCGTAGTAAGCACGTTGGGCAATCTTGCCCTTCATATACGAATCTTGATTCTGGACGACTCCCGACATCATGGGGTTAGCGGGATCCATCAGATTGATCAGCTTTTCTTCTGGTTTGCCGACGAATTCTTTCATGAATTCCGGTTCCAGCAGACGGACGGACTCGACGGTATGCGTCGTCAAAAAGCCGTCCTGGACATTCAGAAACGGAGTCGAAGACGCCTCGGCGGCGCGGCGCGAAATCAAACAAAGGTCGCCCGCCTCTTGGGCATTACGGGCGAACAAGACTCCCCAACCGACGTCGGCGACGCTCATGACGTCGTCATGTCCGGCATGAACATTGAGTCCTTGGCTGGTCAGGGCACGGGCGCCAATATTGAAGACGACCGGCAGGCGCTTTCCCGAAATCGTATACAACACTTCTTTCATCAAGACCAAGCCCTGGCCTGACGTAAAGTTGGTGACGCGACCGCCGGCTGCCGCGAATCCTTCACAAAAGGTGGCTGCAGAATGCTCACTTTCCGGTTCGACAAAGACCAGTTGATCGCCCCACAGGTTGGGCGCACCATTCTGGCTCGCCGCATTAAAACCACCACCCATCGTCGTGGAACTGGTGATGGGATAAGCTCCCGATCCTTGGCTGATATGGGTTTCCACCCAGACAACCGCTTCGGCTCCATCGCACGTCGTCGGGCTGCCGGGATATTCGAATTTGGGTTCCGCTGCTTTTTCAACCGGCGTACCCTGTGATTTGTCAATCGTTCCGATTGCCATACTGGACACTCATTCTATCTAGGAGTGATAATGACTTGTTACGACAACCTCGCTGGCACTCTCGCTGGTCGGGTTTGACGGAGGCGGACTCTGCGGTGGCAGAAACCTGAGGTGCATAGCGACAGAGACAGGCCTAGCCCTCCCCCCAGCAGCCTTAAGCGCGGTTGCTGCATCCCTGGAGGGCGAATTCAGCCGCAACCATACTACAAAAATAAGACAACAAAAGAAACAAGGATACGAATCCGGAGGCCGGCGAGCGAGCTTGACACTCGACGGGATCATTCTCATAAGAAGGCGACTGCCCTTCGTGCAACTATCTGTACTACAGGCAGTTAGGCATTGTCAATGCATTTCACCCCAACGGGGTGTGGGGCATGTGTGCTAAAATAAATCGGGGTCGCAAGTCAATAACCTGGGACCTAGTTGTTAACTTCGCATGAAGGAATCGGCTAATCGAGTTTATGGGGACGAACGGATAACGGGAATGAAGACGATTGATGTATTGTTCGAACAGACAGGGTCGACTGTCGAAGATATTGCCGAGGCATCGAAGCTCGCAGAGCCACGGGTCGAGGCAATTGCATTAGGTCGCTGGACCCCAAGCCCAGCGGAACGCAAGGCCCTTGCAGACGCGTTTGGCGTGTCTGTCGAAGAAATCAGTTGGGGACACACCATGGATCCACGAAACGTGAGATACCGACGGTTTGGACTTAAGGAGAATTTCTAGCGATGTCTTTCACAAAATCGGTCGCTCAACTCTGTGAAGAGCATTCGATTACCCTTGAACAACTCGTGGAACGCTCCGGTCTCGATGAGGGGCGCGTGTCCGCGATCGTTATGGGTCGTTGGACGCCGAGTCCTGCTGAACGCACAAGCATTTCTGGTGTGTTCGGCGTGACTCCGAGAGACATTTCGTGGGGGCACAAAACGCCTATTCAGCACATTTACGGCCACGGGCCGGGCTAGCCGACGGTCAAGCTCGCCCAAGGGGTGGCCCTAGTGGCGTGCGATCAATGAGTTGACCGTCCGAACGCCCCAATGACGCCGCGCCGGAAAGCAGAATACCAGTTTGCCGGCTTCGGAGGTCAAATTTGAGTTCGGCAATTACATCACTCGGTCTGCCGCCCAGGCATAACGACGCCCCGTTTTGAATTCCTTGAATTCATCTTCGGTCGGCTCGTGGATCAGGTTCCGTTTGTACGCCGTATTGACGTGGTCGAGCAGTGCCACGACGTCGGCATCCTTGTATCCGACCCCAGTGATTTCAAAAGCGTCGCCATTGATATCGATAACATGAAGGCGGTCGGGCCACACACGGACTTTGCGCAGCATTCGAAGCTCACTTCTGGTCCGCTTGAGGAATTCCAATGCCGAATTGACATCGCCATTTTGAAATTCGTGCGTTGCTATAGGGGATGTGTTGCTCAAGTCGAATCCCTGCGTCAATTGCGCAATCAAATGCGGGCCATGGGTTCCGGACAGCGAACTGGCCACCCAACTCGATCTGTAAATTCTTGTTGCTTTGCTGCGTGATGAAACTCGGGCTCGATTTGCGAAGACGCGCACCGCTTAGCTTGGCGGACTGGAGAACTGCAATTCCAGTGAGTTATGCGCACGGTCGACTCGGATATTGGAAACGACGATTGTGTTGCATCGTCCATCGTCCAGTTCGAGCCGATATTTGCGGCCAGTTTCAACAAGCGTGATCTTTTGGGCATCGACTGAGACACGTCCCGACCAATAAGACGTCGTTCCATTCTGTTTGCGCGAGGACTCTTCCAACTCGCCAACAACATCTTTAAGCGTGATACCGCCAATCAGCAAAGATCCGTGAACGGCTTCCATTGCGTTTCCCTTCAGCGCTCCACCTGTTACGGTCGCAATTCCTTGCATTTTCCGCCGAGCATTGAGGGCTGCCTTCCCTCATGCAATCGGCACCAATTCAGTTTATCTCAATTTGGCTGATGACTGCAAAAGGAATTTGCTGAAATCGGATGAGGCGTCACAAATGTCGTTGGTGTCATTAGTACGCTTTCAATTCCGACGTGGGGTAGAATCTGCTCGTGATGTTATCAGTCGCCAACTTTGCGATCAGCATGTGATTTGCCTACGATGTTGCACGCCGACAGTTTCCTAATTGTTGTATCGTGCCCTGCGACGTCTTGCGTCGATTTTTGAGGCATTCATTCGTCCCAAAAATCAACGGGAGCAGGCTGTTCTCGGCACCATCCTATCTCGGTCAATTGGAGCGTCACTCGGCATGGCTTTGTCAGCCGGCTCCGGCTTCGAACTGCAGTTATTCCGAGTGTTTCGTCAAATAACTACATTATGATCGTTCAAAATGGTGTCGACTTTGTTGATGGGCAATGGGCGACGCGTGGCAATTCAATAACAACCTCAAAAAACGAATTGAAGGCCGCTGATGAAAAGTGCGATATCACTCGTCACAGAATTGATGGCCGTCCCTGGCAAGAGCCGCGAAGAAGGCCAAATCGTCTCTCGCATTAGTGATAAACTTCGGAAGGCCGGGATTCCAAAGTCTGCGATTCGTATCGACCGTGCGAACAAGAGAATCCCAGGAGGAGGCGAAGTTGGAAATCTGATCGTCAAGCTACCTGGAACAATGCGGCAGCCACGCCGATTGCTCATGGCCCACGTCGACACCGTGCCGCTTTGCGTTGGCTGTCGGCCGATTCGGGATGGAGAGTTCATTCGTTCGGCTAATTCGGAAACGGCTCTGGGGGGAGACAATCGAGCTGGTGCGTCGGTGCTGCTGCATACTGCTTGCACCATTGTTCGCGAAGGTCTCCCACATCCGCCGCTGACGTTTTTTTGGCCGGTCCAAGAGGAGATCGGGCTGCTGGGAGCGCGGTATGCCAAGCCGCGTGACTTGGGAAGCCCCAAGCTCTGTTTTAACTGGGACGGTGGAGCACCGAATGTGGCGGTGATCGGTGCGACCGGGGACTATGACATTCAAATCGTCATTGAGGGGATCGCCAGCCATGCCGGTGCCCATCCGGAGGATGGCGTCAGTGCGATCGCGATTGCAGCGGCAGCGACGAATGACCTGGTCGAAAACGGTTGGCATGGACTGATTCGCAAGGGACGTAACGAAGGAACCAGCAACATTGGTGTCATCAACGGGGGAGAAGCGACGAATGTTGTAACGCCCCGCCTGACGCTACGGGCCGAGGCCCGCAGCCACAACCCACGATTTCGCAAGCGCATCGTCAACGAGTTCGAAAAGGCATTTAAGCGTGCCGTTCGAAAAACAACGAACGCGGCCGGCCAGCGGGGCCAGCTGCTATTTTCGGCCGATTTGAAGTATGAATCGTTTCAATTGAAACCGAGCGAACCGTGTGTCCAAGCGGCGGTCGAGGCGGTTGAGGCTGAGGAATTAGCTGCAGAAACACGCGTTTGTAACGGTGGGCTCGATGCCAACTGGTTGAACGAGCACAGTTTACCGACGGTAACGTTGGGCTGTGGGCAGGCCGGGATTCACACAAACAGCGAGGTTTTGCACATAGAAAGCTTCTTGCAAGCGTGCCGAATCGCCCTTCGCCTTGCGACCTGCCGGCACTGAGACGCTGATTGGGCTTCTCGCGGATGGCGTCGTGAAATAGAATTCTTCTAACCATTGCCCTTCAACAGTTTACGTACTATTGTTGCGGGCGCATCGCGCACGACGTCGAAAATCGAAAATAACTTTTCCACGCAAAGTCGCCGGTTTTGCGTAGAGATTTGAGGTCGAGGCGCGAAGCACTGAGTGGCTGCGTTGTGAAATGATTCAAGAGGTTTAATCGGCCTGCCATCGACGGGTGTTGGAATTATCTTTGAATGAGCGATTCAACTGCCGTTCAGACCGGTTCGTGGCTCGATTTGCGAGACCGTGTCAATTCGGAGCTGTCGAATTACCTGCAGCCGACTCCGGATTGCCCGGAGAAACT
>JANQRQ010000194.1 GCA_028284485.1 Planctomycetaceae bacterium
ATGATGACCCGCAGGGATCACAAGCGCCAAGTATCCGTGATGGTGGGAGGCGTTTCCGGCTTTGATCGTTGGGAAATCCACCCGATGGCGAGCTACGACGGTAAGGGCCGGCCCGAGGAACCGTATTGGTACGTGCTGCCGGACGGGAAGAGTCTGGTCGGCCTTATTCGAGACAATGGACGTTCGGGTCGGTTGCTGCGTACTTTCTCTGCCAACAACGGTCGCAGTTGGACGAACATCGTCACCACCAACTTTCCGGACGCGACCAGCAAGTTCTTCGTGCTGAGGACGTCGCGTGATTACTACGTGATGGTGTCGAATTCGCATCCGAAGAGGCGCGATCCGCTAACGCTCGCTATCAGTCGCGATGGATTGGTATTCACGCGGCTGTTCTATTTGGTGGGTGGCCGTCACGTTGACTATCCGCACATCATCGAGCAGGACGAGCATTTGCTGATCGCCTTTTCGGGCGCCAAGCAGACGATGGAGGTCGCCAAGGTATCGCTGGACGATATTGATGCTTTAGTGGCAGCGGAGAATTGAATCGCCCGACAGACAGGAATGTCTGTCCCACCTTTAACTTTGACGGAGGCATTGTTGAAGCGAGCGGCCCCGATTCAAATGAGGCATTCCCTCACCCGGCCTGCGGCCGACCTCTCCCAGAACAACGAATTGCATTTAGTCGCGAGAAATCGTCGTAACTAACGATATCAACTCGTTCCCAGGCTCCCGCCAGGGGACGCACCGATCACGAGGCTCCTGCCTTGTTCCAAATGGACTCCCGCCTGCGCGGGAATGACATGATATGCGGCCCTAGCTCAAGACGTCTTCACCTAAATGCAATTCGTTGCAGAGGGAGAGGTGACGGAAGCGACAAACAAACAGCCACAAGGGCCGTCGATTAGTTCTGCGCCGCGTTTCCGAAAACCATCTGAATCACATCGGGAAACAACAACCACGAGCGGGGTGAGGCGTTCCAACGTTCGGCGAGCAAATGCATTTGCTGCATTTCCGTGGCGGTATTGCCAATATCCCTGCGAGCAACCTCAGCGTCGATGTCTTCAGTTGTCCAGTCACGTGGGCAAAGTTGGTAAGCGGGATTGCTACCGGCACGTCCGAACTTTGGAATGTTCACAATGCCGATCTCGTTTTGCTCGTCCAGTCGGGCCGGAAACAGTCGGCACGCCATCGGGCGATCTTCATAAATCGAGCAGTTGGCGACGCCGAGCGGATGTTCGTCGTTTTTTTCGTGCTCTTTTAAGAATTGGCACTTTTGTGTTTCGGGAAAGTGCGTACTCGCATCCTGCAGCAAGCCGATCGTGAATGGAGTTTCCGGATCGTCGTCAAAATGAAAGTGTGGGGCAATTCCTTTGGCGATCTCGCCGCTTTCGTCTGCATATCGGCAAACAAACTCCCAGAACGGCAATTCCAGGTTCGTCATGATTCGAATCATGTCGTACCCGGTCAATGGCACAATAAACGCGCGACAGCAACCGGAATGACATCCGGTACAGGGCGAGTCGTTGGCTTCGGGCTGGAGTATGGTGAGACTCGCATCCGAAGTGCTCAAGGACTTCTCCATGGGGTCTATCTCGGCTAGCAGAAGCGATTTCAGTGCGGATGAATCGACGCAGGTTACGTTAGGCTGTCGAGGACCGTGGATCGCTGATGACCGAATCGAGATTCTCAGCATCGATGGTTTCGAGTGCTGTCTCGATTCGATTGCGCAAGTCGATTAATGGCTCAAAGCGAAGGTTCGATTGGCCACCGATCTCGTTGACCATGCCAGCGAGTTTTTGACCGTCTGACAACCGCACTGTATTTCGCGCCGTAGGGAACAATTTGTTTTGCGACATAACACACAACTCCTTTCAATCTTCAGTTCGTCACAAGTGAGGCGACTGCTGCATGCATTTCAATCTGTCGCCAGTCGATACAGATGTCCGGGCGTCAGCGGATATAGCGAATGGTCCAGATATAGCAGTCGTGTCGCCCGAAAGACGGTGAAAATACGGGAGGCGTGCCGTGCCTATATCGCGTCAACAGGTTAGGCCTGCCAGGGAATCGCAATCACGTGTCGATGGATTCCCACCTGCGTGGGAATGACAATGGACTGGTTCCCATAACTCATTCACTGCTGGACAAGCCAGCAGTGGCACCCCGTTCCAGCGATCACCTGACAACTCTCTGTGAATTCCGGGACTCCGTGGTAAGCATGAACACTCTAGAGTGCCGCTCCCTCTGCCAACCGACTCCGACAACATACGCCCCTCTCCCGGCCTGTGGCCGACCTCTCCCAGAGCAACGAATTGCATCTAGGTGAAGAGGTCTTCAGCTAAGGCCCTATATCACGTCATTCCCGCGCAGGCGGGAATCCAGTTATGTGATTATGGCTTTCAGCCAAAACTCGTTTTTACGCTACCGAACACCTGGGGACTTTGTCCCCAGGCTACGGTGATACTGGCCTTCGGCCAGTTCGACATACCTGCGCACCTATTGTGAAGAATGTTTGCCCATCAACCTGAGCGATATTAAGGCGATACGGCAACGGCCCACCGACCAGATGCAATTCGTTGCAGAGGGAGAGGTGACAAGGTTGCACCGAATGCTACGACCATTTCGTGCCTGCATGGTGGGCATGCCGAGCACCTCACAGACAGGAATGTCTGTGCCACTGTTTGCTCGAGCGGAGGCAAGTAAGGAGCTGGCTGAGCCAGGGGCACTCGATGTTATTTCTCGAAGAGCCTCACCCGACCTCTCTCTGAGACGGTGACGTCGAAAAGTTAAGGACTTCAAAACGATTAACTGGCACTGCTTGGCAAGCAAGCAGCGGCACACTAAGACGCGACATTCGGCCCGGCAAAGAATTTTGCACTTTTCTACTATTTCACTCGTAGATGGGGTTGCCATCTACTAGTTAATCAGTAATATAACCGTATGACTACTAGTTAATCAGTAGTCTGGTTGTTGGTAGGAGTCACCTGTCACTGGAAGGAATTATGGCGAGGCCCAAAGACAAATATCCCACAACGGGCGAGTTGGAAATTCTGAAAATCCTATGGACCGACGGTGCCTGCACAGTTCGGGACGTCATGGAGAAACTGAAGCCCCGCCGTGCCTACACCTCGGTGATGAGTCGCATGAATATCATGTACGACAAAGGCTTGTTGTCGCGTAAACCACACGGGCGCGCGTTCATCTATAAAGCGAAAGTGGGTCAGGATCGAACGCTGGGCGGCATGGTGGGCGATTTGTTAGGGCGGGCGTTTGAAGGCTCGGCCAGCGGTCTGGTGGCCCATCTGCTGGATCACTCCAATCCCAGCGAAGATGAGTTGCGGGAAATCCGCCGCACAATTGAAGAACACCTTAAAAAGGAAGCGGAATAGATATGCCCGAATACGCAATTGATCGATTGTGTTTCACGCTGCTCCATTTCCTATGGCAAGGGGCCGCTGTGGTTGTCGTGTGGCAGTTAGCGGTCGTGATGCTGCGCTTGCGTCGCGCATCTGATCGTTATCGCTGTTCGCTGATCGCGCTGTTTACCATGGCCGTCTGTCCCATCGCCACGTACGCCACCCTGTGCTGGTTGCGACCGGCTGGGTTCGATGCGCCGACTCCGGCAGCCACAATTTTGGCCGATGCGGCAATGGTGGAATCGGCGTCGAATATCAGCATATCGGCCGCAGCATCATCGGAGATCGCGCCGTCGGTCCAACCTTGGCAATGGGCATTAGTCGGCGGCTGGTCGGTCGGCGTGATTTTGTTTGGCATTCGCCTAACGTGTGGCTGGCTGCTTCTGCAACGAATTAAACGTCGAGTGACGCCGCTGACCGTGGAGCTTCAGCATCGCGTTGATGCGATCAAGGCCAAACTCAAAATGCGCCGCAAAGTGCGAGTCGTCTCGTCGGCTGACGTGATGCAGGCGGTCGCCTGGGGGATTTGGCAGCCCTTGGTTGTCCTGCCGACGGCCTGGATCTTGAAATTGCCGCCGGACGCATTGGATGCCGTCATTGCTCACGAGCTCGCGCATTTGAAGCGTTGGGATCCCTGGGTCGTGGCGATTCAGCGGATGCTGGAAACGTTGCTGTTTTACCATCCAGCGATCTGGTGGCTTTCGAAGCGACTGACAATCGAACGGGAAATGTGCTGCGATGAATTAGCCGTCGGGGCGACCGGCCATCGGCTGGAGTACGCCCAAACATTGGAACAGGTGGCACGCGGTGGATTTGAATTGGCAAGTCCCACGCTGGCGACCGCATTTGGTGGAGATCGTGAAATGAATTTGCTGAATCGTGTCCGCAACGTTCTTGGGATGCCGCCTTTGCAAAGCGGACGCCGGTGGTGGCCCGTCGGTTTGCTAACACTTTTGATTCCCCTTGCTGTTTACTCGATGGCAACCGGTGTCGTTCCGTGGGATGCAGCGGCAGCGTTCGCCGATGATGATGATGACGAGCGCCATGAACGTAACGAACGGCGTGAACGAGAACGTAGGGAAACTCGCGATGACGATCGAGAGAATCGTGACGGCGATCGCGAACGCCGAACCGATCGGAGTGAGCGAGTAGAACGCCGCGAAGTCGTTCGTGATCGTGACGAGCGTCGTGAAGGTCGAGAAGAGGCTGACGCACGTCGTGAAGGCGATGAGCGACGCGAGGTGCGAATCATTCGCCGAGAAGGGGACCGCGAGCATTCCGAAGGCGAGCACCGTGAAGGCGAACGACGCGAGGGAGATCGCCGAGAAGGGGACCGGGAGGAAGTCCGCAGGTTCGAAATTCGTCTGGAAGGAGATCGAGACGGAATTCGTGTGATGGAGGGTCGTGGTGATGGTCCTCTCGGTAATTTCCGTCCACAAAACGAACGGGAAGGATTATTGCTGGAAGCGCTGCTGAGTCTCCACAGAGAAATGGCAGAACTGCGGCAGGAAGTCAGCGCCTTGCGACGGGGATCAACGCATGACCGAGATGGCGACGGTACGCGGGACACCGTTCGCTCACGAGAGGACCAGATTCTTCGCCGACTAGATCGTGATATCGAGCACGAAGACGACGAAGACCACCCGCCGCTTGCCGATAGAGTCCGCAGGGAAATCGAACTCCGATTGCGCGATGAGGATCGCCGCAGAGAATCCGAGGAGCGACGAATTCGCAATCTCGATCGCCGTAGCGAAGAGGCGGAACGCCGACTCCGCGATCGGGATCGACAAAGTGAGGAGGAGGCGGAAGCGCGATTGAGGAATCGCAACGTCGAACGACGGGTGGAAGAGGATCGTCGACGCGAACGTGATGAAGAACGAGACCGCGATGAGGAACGTGACCGTGATGAAGAACGGGACCGCGACTCCGACAACTAACGCTCTCCTTTTCGCGGCGCGTGCGGCGTGCTGGGGAACACGCTAAATATCTTCTCCGACGGCTTGGCCCACGTTGCCCATGCAGCGTGGGCCTTTTTGTGCGTTGTACGGGAGGCACGCAGCCGAAGGGATGCGAAACAATTGGTCAATTCACATTCAGGGTTACGATGGAAGAATCGGTGCATCCAAGCACGTAGCCTGTGGGCTGAAATTGGGGCGGTCGCAACATCAGCCGGAACAAGCAGAGACGCTTACGGTCGCTGCGTTTCCAGATCAATTCCCGATAGTGCTGGGTCGCCGTTAACCGGATTCGTCCGGACGACAATTCCGCCTGGAAAGCGTACAGAGTAACTACTGAAATCCGGATTCGGCTGGGGATAATCCGTACTGATGAATTGCGCACCACTTGCAAACGCCTTGTCGCGACGCCGTGGATCATTATCCCGCGACTCCCGAGTGCCAACGTCGGCACGTGTCCGCACCAGAAAACCCTGTTTGACCATGTTCTGAATATGGTCAAAACCATCGATCGAGTCATTGAGTTTCATAAACGCAGCGGCTGAATGATCCGCGGGCACGCTGACAAACAACATACGTCCGCGCAGGCTTGGATGGTTCTGTAGGTATTGGTCGCGAATTGCTCCTTCATTGTCGAGTGCAAACATGACTTTGCCGCGGACATCACCGATGCGGGGCCAGCCTTGGGTTTTGATCGCCTCGCGCAGCGTATCAAACTTGCCCCGCACATCATCCGGTTTCAGTATCTCGCTCGTCTTGAAAACCGACTGAATTTCGCGGTCGATTTCGTTCATTTGTGCGATATCAAACGGTATGGCTTGAGAGCCATCAGAGGCTGTCGACCCCTGCTTAACTTCAATCATCACCATGATCGGAAAATGCCCGGGATGATCGACGGACCATTGTCTGACCTGCTGCAAACCGTCGACGAACGTTAGCACTGTCGTTCGAAAATCGTAGTCAGGAACGTGCAAAACCTTCAGGCCGGGCTGACGAAGCAGCCCATTGGCGTCGTGGGCCGGACCTGTCGGGAGCCCGCGCTCGGCAGCGAGTTTGAGTCCGAGCGGTTCCGCAAACCGGGCCCCCGCTGGATCCGCACGAACATCGAGTTCAATCTTGCGGATTCCGAGTTCGGAAAACTGGGTCGCCAGCGGGAGGTGGGTGTACTCGAGACCGTTGCCGGAATTGCCACTCTTGTCGCGGATGATCTCCATCAACGATGCGCCGGGCGCCACATGATACGAATTGTGGGTGCCAATGACCTGCACTTCGTTGATGCGTACATCATCGGGCAACGCAGGTTGCGACGCTGTGCAAAACGTCGGCAATAATATCAGACCGCCCAGGAGAATATTGTTCAGGTAATTCATTGCTCGCACTCCGAATAGAATGTCCGTCAGGCATTCCATGTTAGGGTTAGTGACGCTGAATTGGGAATGCTGATCGCAAGTCTAGAACAGTGAGCGGAACGCGCTACCGAATTGTTGACCGACATTGGCTTTACAAGCCTGAAATTGATGCCGAGTTTTAATCCCCGCAATCATTGCTCGTACTAGTAGTCGGTCGCTCCGATTCGGAATCCTCGTCGCGACGCCGCTTTGCTTCATAGATCAATTGAAACGCTTCCAATCCCTGCTGATGATTCTCGTCGGCTTGAAGCCGTTCGGATTCGCGGATGGATTCCAGGAACTCTTCTTCACGACGCTGCTCCGCCTGCTCCTCTTGTACTTCGGATTTTGTATTCCACTGATCCACCCAAACAGCTCCCAACACAAACGCCGGAAAAAGCGCCAACCATTTGCGTTCTACAAGAGGCGCGTCGGGATCAGCCTCGAGATGCTGCGAGTAACGACGGGCGATAAAGTTGAACTCAATGATCGACAGAATACCGATCGCGACGAGCGTCGTTATGGCATATCGATGGAAAAGACTGTCGGGCCCTAACAAAAGCCGAGCCGGAACAAACACGATAAAGAGGTTCAGGAAGAAGAAGACGAGATGGCCCTTTTCCCAGAACAAGTCCACCAGGACTTCACCGAAGAAATTCTTCACCGCGCTTGCTCCAACCCATTTGTACAACGGCAGCTACCGACAGTCGGTTAAAATGATCGCATTCATTCTATACGCGGCGATACATGTGACGTAACCTAATACACGATTCGTGTACGAATTCGGTTTATGGCGACGCATGCGACTCTGCATCCATCTTCTGATGAACCAAACTGCACAGAATCTCGTTATGCGTTACAGCGTATTACGCTGACTTGTGGCCGCGACAATCGCGTTTTGTTCAATGATCGCTGGTTCCCACGAGCCAGAAACGGCCACGAGAACAAGTAAACCGCTCTAGTCGGGATCGATCACAACTGTCGCCACAACAAATAGCCATCGAATGACGGAATCTCGAGAATGAATACCGCTACAAAGTCGCAGTCGCCAATTGTGACCGGCGCGGACTACATCGAAAGCCTGCGGGGACGTGGACTGAAGATTCACTACCTGGGTGAACTCGTCAAAGAGCCGGTCGATCACCCGGTGATGCGGCCCTCGATGAATGCCGTCGCCGCCACGTACGATTTGGCGATTTCGGACCCCGAGTTGGCGTTGGTGAATTCTCCGTTTACCGGCGAGCCGATCAATCGATTTCTGCACATCGCCATGAATACCGACGACGTCGTACAGCAAAACGAAATGCAGCGGAAGCTGGGCCAGTTGACGGGAACCTGCTTCCAGCGATGCGTCGGCATGGACGCACTCAACAGCCTGTACTCGGTGACCTATGAAATTGATGAGAAACATGGCACGCCGTATCACCAGCGGCTGAAGGACTTCATCGCCATGACGCATCGCGGGAACCTGGTGATCGGAGGAGCGATGACCGATGTCAAAGGGGACCGTAGCAAACCGCCGCATCAACAAACCGACCCCGACATGTTCGTGCATGTCGTCAAAGAGACCGACGAAGGAATTTGGATTTCCGGTGCAAAGGCGCATCAAACGGGATGTATCAATTCGCATTGGCTGATCGTCATGCCGACGCTGCGGTTAGGTCCGGATGATGCCAAGTATGCGGTCGTCGGGGCAATCCCGGTCGATGCACCGGGCATCACCTACATCTACGGCCGGCAATCGTGCGATTTACGCAGCATGGAAGAGGGGGACATCGACGCGGGCAACTCGCAATTTTCCGGCCAGGAAGCGCTGGTTATTCTGCAGGATGTTTTCATTCCGAAAGAACGGATTCTCATGCAGGGGGAATACGAATTCGCCGCCATGCTGGTGGAGCGCTTCACCTGCTATCACCGGCGAAGCTACGTTTGCAAAAGCGGGGTGGGGGATGTGTTGATCGGTGCTGCCGCGACGATTGCCGACTACAACGGCGTGCCGAATGTTTCTCACATTCGTGACAAGCTGGTGGAGATGACGCATCTCAACGAAACGATCTATTCGACCGGTATCGCGGCATCGCATCAAAGCGAGCCGACGAAATCAGGGGCGTATATCAATAACGGATTGATTGCCAATGTCTGTAAACATCATGTGACACGGTTTCCGTATGAAATCGCCCGGCTGGCTCAGGATTTGGCAGGCGGCATGATGGTGACGATGCCGTCCGAACAGGATTTCACCAATCCCGAGACGGGTGAACTGCTGCTGAAGTACTTGCAGGGGCGCGACGGCGTCGACACCGAAGACCGCGTGCGCATTTTACGGTTAATCGAAAACATGACGATGGGCCGCAACGCCGTCGGATATTTGACCGAATCGATGCATGGTGCTGGCTCGCCGCAGGCGCAGCGGATTCAGATCGCGCGTCAGATGAACCTGGAAGAGAAGAAAGGCTTCGCGAAAAGGCTGGCCGGCGTGAAGGAGAAGGAAGCGGAGGATGAATCGGCGGAATAGGACTGTGTCAGGCAATAGCCTGACCTACGACTCCGCCTAGCAACCGACTCCGACAACATACTCCCCTCTCCCTCGGGGAGAGGGGGGCGGGAGGGCCTTTGACGAAATCAACGGTGCGTGCACGCACTCTACTGGTGGAGCCCCTCTCCCGACCTACGGTCGACCTCTCCCAGAGGGAGAGGTGACGAATTGTACGACTGCGACACGATGAATTGCTTCGCCTACGCGGGAATGCCACCCCATCGTGAGTGTTACATTTTTGGATTCTTGCCCGCGCGGGGATGATGGAAACGGCGACGCGATTTATCGTTTCGCCTTCGCGGGAAAACGTTCTTGTTCGTACGTGCCAGCACGCTACGGCTATCGTTATGCAACATGACAACGATGAAAAACTGAAGCTGACGGCCGTTCTCACGCATCGGAACGTGCTGACAACGATCTGCGCGGTAACGGTATTTCTTTGCGTAGCCGTTGCTGCGTACATGTACTTTCAGCAGCAGGCGGTTAACGAGTTGTTGGACGCTGTGCAGAATGGTTCTCGCAAAGATGTCGACGCTGCATTAGTTCGAGCCAACCGGCTGCATGTGACGAATCGCGCTATCCCGTTGATCACCGAAGTGCTCAAGGGCAGTAAAACGGGTTCGCAACCGCAGCATCATACGAATGCGAAACATGCGCTCTCACAGATTGGCCCGGCCGCCATTCCGTCGCTACTCGATGCGATGACGAAGCCGTCTTATGTCCACGGTGCAGTTATGGCGTTGACTGATATGAGAGAAGTCGCCGTTGCTGATCTGCGTTCCGCGCTGGCCAGTGATCCGCAAGGCAAGATTCGCGCTGCTGCCTCCCATGCGTTGTTTAATATGGCAGCCAACGATGTCGATATCGAAGTCGCGATCCCGACGTTGACTGAAGCGGTTCGTAATGATGTAGATCTTGGCGCGCGTGCGTATTCTGCAAATGCATTGGGATACGTCGGCGACTCAGCCAAGTCGGCACTGCCTGCACTTCTCGACGCATTGCACGAGGAGCACATCCAGCTAGCGGCTGCACGAGCCATCGCAAGCATCGCTCCGGAGCATGCAACGGAAGCAGTCCCTGCGATGGTCGCGTTGCTAGATGACCCCGATCCGTCGACTCGATGGAGCGTGGTATATGCGATTGGCGAGTTCGGGCCGCATGGTGAATTGGGCACGGATGCACTGTTGAACGCGCTCAAGGATAGCGAGTTTATTGTCCGGGCGACGGTTGTATCTGCATTGGGGTCAATCAAGAATCCTCCGGAGAAAATCATTGCTGCACTGCTCCTTGAAATGGAGCATGAACGCTCTGTCAATTATCGCCGCCGAATCATTTCCGCGCTCGGCGCACTCGGTCCGGTCGCAAAGGATGCGATTCCTAAATTGACCGAAGCACTCAAAGATGACGAATTGGATCTGTGGGCGTCGGACGCCCTCGAACAAATTGATCCCGACGCGTATCCAGATCAAGAAGATGAGCCGATTGAATGGATCGACTCGGAAGACTGCTGTCTGTGAGGACGTACCCGGCATGACGTAAAAAACTGGGGCTGTGAGCGCCGATGCTAAAAGATTATCGAATCGCGCCCCAGCCACTCGCCGCGTGGCATGGTGACACTGGATTCCCGCCTCCGCGGGAATGACAGGGTTTGTGATCAGTGCACGCGAGCAATGGTTCTCTGTGAACGCCGTGTCTCCGTGGTGAGCATTAGCTTCCTGTAGCCCTCTCCCGGCCTGCGGCCGACCTCTCCCAGAGGGAGAGGTGACGCAAGCGAGAATTGTAAACGGACGATTCAGCACTGCTGGACGAGCCAGCAGTCGCACCCGCCGTTTCATCAGCGAGCACCCGATGGTTCTTTGTGAACGCCGTGTCTCCGTGGTGAGTATAGACATTTTAGAGTGGCGTTACCTCTGCCAACCGAATCCGACAACATACTCCCCTCTCCCTCGGGGAGAGGGGGGCGGGAGGGCCTTTGACGAAATCAACGGTGCGTGCCAGCACGCACCCTACTGGTGGAGCCCTCTCCCGACCTACGGTCGACCTCTCCCAGAGGGAGAGGTGACGATTGCCTTCATTTCGCAAAATACAATTCGTTACAGAGGGAGAGGTGACGCAAACCAGAGTTGTAAACCGACGATTCAGCACTGCTTGACGAGCAAGCAGTGGCACACGTTTAGAAATCTGAAACGATGAATCGCTTCTCCTGCCCAGAAATGATCGAATCGGCGACACGATTCATCGTTTCGCCTTGTCTAGTTCCAGTGGTAACTCGGAACATGATTAGCACTTTGTCGCCAATGGATTCCCGCCTACGCGGGAATGACAAGTGAGAACGGAGTACGCAGGGTACCGAGCGAGTGACTTTCATTACGATTGTTCGCGGATGATACGCTCGCGTTCCGTCTGATACCGCCGGTAGGCGGCCTTGTAATCCTTGGCCATTTGAAAGTTGCGCATCGCCGCGGTGGCGCCGAACACAACAAACAGCACACCAAAAATCGGAAAGACGATTTTGACAATCGGAAAGAGTCCAAAATTCGGCGCGTTCGCCATCATGCCGACGGCAATGATCGTCCACAGGCAACCGAAAACGACCGTCACAATACCACCGATCATCGAATTCTTCTCGTCCGGCAGATGTCGGTGGCCATGCTTGTCACTGAACGTGAAGTTCTCGCGCTCCAGCTCCCAACGGCGATCCAACTCGGCCAGCTCGTTGTGACGTGATAATTCTTCGACTTGCTCCGAGAGGGCCTCGGTCGTTTCGGCGAGACGATCGACCGCCTCGGTGAAGGTGGCAGATTCCGAGCGACGGACGACCAACTGCTGACCACAATGATTACATTTGACGTAGTTGGCGCTGTCGGGGACTTCTAACGGTGCCCCACATGAATTGCAGTTGAGAGATTCCACAGCCTTTATTCCACTCGCGAATGTACGGGCGGCCTATTCCACAGAGACACGCCCACAATGCGTCGCCCAATCATAGTGGAGGAACGGGGGGCTGTTCCAATGATCGATCAACTCTGTCGAACAGTGCGGCCAGCCACACCTTACTTGGTCAGAAATGGGCGACTGGTCACCACGAGTTTGATCAGATCGCGCAATCCGTTCCCCTGGGCGGCCAATTCGGTGACGATGCGGTCGATTTCCGGCCGATCGGAGACGCTCATCGTGCGTCCGGTGGCGTACGTCAGCAGTTTGCTGGTGAGATTGCGTGTGAACAGACTGGTATCGCGAATCATGATCTGCTGGAGCCCGGCCACATCGCGAAACTGCTCGCCGTTCGCCATTTGGCCGGACGGATCAATTTCATGCCCCGAATCATACTTTGTGCGCCAGACGCCAACCGCGTCGAAGTTTTCGAGAGCAAAACCGATCGGATCGATTCTTTTGTGGCAGTCGTTGCACGATTCGATCGTCCGGTGTTTGGCGTACAATTGCCGAATGGTCAACTCGCCGCGCGTATCGGGTTCGGGCACTTCGACACCGGGCGGCGGGGGATCGGGGGGCGTCCCGAGTAGGTTCTCAAGAATCCAAATTCCCCGTACAACAGGCGACGTGTCGACCCCATTCGC
>JANQRQ010000174.1 GCA_028284485.1 Planctomycetaceae bacterium
CACTTCGAAAGCCCCACAAAACAGATGTTCCCGATACAACCGCCTATAACGTAGCCCGTACCAAATCAAACCACAACGAGATAAAGCAGTGACGATTGCAGTGTGATGGGCGGCTATTCGAATGGAATGGTTCAAACTCTGACGTCACGTCGTTACATTGGATTGCAGGCGGTCAGCATTCTCCCGAGTCGCTCGCGCCGCCAAGATTGACATCTCACGAGGGGCAACTGTTCCTAAAGGAAGGCAGACGACATGCTTAGACAACATGCGAGAGCCGTTTGGCTGATATTGGTCCTGGCCGTCTCAACATCTGAACTCTCAGCCCAGCCACCCCACAGTTATCCGACGATTGGCGAAGTTGTGCGTTTGGACGACGAGATCAATTCGTTGATCCCCCGCGATGCGAAAATTGAAGTCCTCGCCAGCGGCTTTGAATGGACGGAAGGGCCGGTTTGGGTCAATGACAGCGCGAATTCGAATGGCGGTTTCTTACTCTTTTCCGATATCCCGAGAAATTCCGTTTTCAAATGGCACGATGGAGCAATCAGCTTGTTCTTGAAACCTTCAGGATACACCGGCGTTGCCGATTACGGTCGCGAACCAGGCTGCAATGGATTGCTGTTGGATGCACAAGGCCGACTCGTTTCGTGCGAGCATGGTGATCGTCGCGTTTCCGTGCTGACATCCGGTGGCGGAAAGAAGACCCTGGTCGACAATTACCGAGGGAAGCGATTGAACAGTCCCAACGACGCGGTTTATAAATCCAATGGCGATCTGTATTTCACTGATCCGCCGTATGGACTTCCCAATCGCTGGGACGATCCGCTGCGCGAACTCGATTTTTGTGGCGTATATCGTTTGGCAGCAAACGGAGAACTTACGCTATTGACCGATGAGATGACGCGGCCCAACGGGATTGGCTTCTCACCCGACGAGAAAACTCTTTACGTGGCGCAATCGGATCCCACGGCTGCTATCTGGAAGGCATTTCCGGTGAAGGGAGATGGCACGTTGGGGGAATCGCGGATTCTTTATGACGCCACTTCTTCGGCCGGCAAGTTGCCTGGTTTGCCAGACGGCATGGCGGTTGCCGCCAGCGGACATCTCTTCGCGACAGGTCCAGGCGGCGTCCATGTTTTCACTCCCGAAGGAAAGCTTCTGGGAAGACTCTCGACTGGAGAGCGAACGGCCAACTGCACCTTCGGAGACGACGGCCAAACGTTGTACATGGCAGCCGACATGTATTTATGCCGCATTCGCACCAACGCGACAGGAATCGGCTGGGAGAATTGAACACCGGTTTGTGAATTCTTTCGGATCGTCTGCCGATCGCAGAAGCAATGAGAAGGTCATCGCCATGCTCCACTCCCATCGTCTGCAATGGATGCCGGTCTTTTGTTTTGCGATCATGGCCGCGCGAACCAGTCTCGGCCTCGGGCAGGACGCCCCTGTTGATCAGGCAGCATCGGTAAGTCCGTTTGAAAGCAGCGCGTTCCGTTATGTCGATCTTTGTTATCCACTGAACGATCGCAATGCGTTCTGGCCGGGGGAAGGCTACCAGCCATTCGAACTGAAGACGATTGCTACGCTGGAAAAAGACGGCGTCCTTTCCAAAACGATTTCCATGCCGGAACATTTGGGGACGCACCTCGATGCTCCGAACCATTTCGAGCCAAATCAGCCTTCCGTTGCCGAACTCACCCCGGACCAGTTATTCGGACCGGGCGTGGTGATCGACATGGCACCGCAGGTGGAATTAGATGCCGACTATCAACTCTCGCTAGCCGACGTCCAAGCATGGGAAAAAGAACACGGACAAATTCCGAATCGCGGTATTGTTCTGCTTCATACTGGCTGGGGGCGGTTTTGGAACAACTACGATCGCTACAAGAATCAGGATGTCCTCGGCAAACTGCATTTTCCCGGTTACTCGGCAGCAGCGGCGAAGTTTCTCGTTGAGCAGCGCGACGTCCGTGGCGTGGGGATCGATACCTTGAGCATCGATCACGGGACGTCTGCTGATTTTGCAGTCCACCACATTGTGAACGGAGCAGGGCGGTTCGGCCTCGAAAACGTCGCCAATCTCGACAAACTGCCGGCGCGAGGTTTCTCGCTCATCGTAGCGCCGATCAAAGTCGACGAGGGAACGGGTGGACCAACGCGCATCTATGCGCTCATGCCGAAAGGTGAAAAGTAAACTCCGATATTCGGCGGTGGCGCAAACATGAGACGGAGCAGGTAAGCAAAGTCATCGTGCGTCAGTCCCGCACACGCTTGGAGCGATCCCGCGCGATTTCGTCATTCCCGCGTAGGCGGGAATCCATGATAGCAAAACTGGTTTCAACACCGGCATAAGCCTCAATCGCGGGTGTTCAAGTTGCAGCCGTGAGACTGAGGTAACCCGACGCGTCAGCGAGGGCGAAGCCGTATTCGGAGACCTTATCCGCATTTGCGTTGAAGTCTCGAATTCGCTGTTGGGATCTCAAGGAACCATTCGTTTGCAGTTCAGCAAACATGCTAATCCAAGGAACGCAAGCGAACCGACACCGAGTTTGTATGGCAGGCAATGATAGGAATCCTATCAACCACGAAAAATTGGATTCCCGCCTACGCGGGAATGACAATCTTGGACACTTCTGCCCAATTGACCGATCGGCAATAGGTTTTGGCTCCGATGCTACTCGCCCTTCAAATGTTTATCGAAGAAGGCGAACATCGCTTCGTTGGCTTGCTCGCTGGCTTCGCCGCGAAATCCGTGTCCCTGTCCTTCCAACAGCATCAGCGTATGCTCGACGCCCTTTTCCTTTGCCTGCCTGTCGAGAATTTGGGCTTGGGAAGGAGGCACCAAGGTGTCTTGGGCACCGTGGATGGTCAAGATCGGCGGGTCGTCATCTGAGAGATGTGTGACCGGGCTCGATTTGCGATACGCTTTTTGAAGTTCCTCGGGCTTGCCGCCGAGGAATGATTCCACGATGGGGCCTGCCCCACCGTTGGACCGCGCGAGCCGGATCATTTGAGTCGGTCCAAAATAGTTCACGACCGCCTGCACGCGGCTGGAGACATCGGAGTGGCCGCCAGTTCCTTCCAGGCCGGCTTTTTCGTCGGCCAATCCGATCAACAGGCTGAGATGTCCGCCAGCGGATCCACCGGTAACTCCGATGCGATCCGGATCGATTTTGTATCTTTCGGCATTGGCACGGACCCAGCGTACTGCACACTTCGTGTCGTGGATGGCTGCGGGAAACGGATTCGTGGCTTTACCGTTGTCGTCCGGTTCAGTCAATCGGTACGTGACTGTCACCGCAACGTAGCCTCGTTCGGCCGCTGCGCGGACCAGTTTGTGGTAGCCCTGCCGAGCGCCGCCTCGCCAGCCCCCTCCATGAACAAAAACGATGGCCGGAAACGGTCCGTTCCCATCGGCTGGCCGCGCCAAGTCGAGTTGAAGATCGCGCTCGCCACCTTTGCCGTAGGTGATTTCTTCTTCAAGGATAATGTCACCGGCATTCAACGGCTGAGAAACCAAGGCGGCATAACTTAGCACGACAAATGTGGCAACGCTCGCCAACGAAATGGACCGACGTAACATGGCAACGGCTCCCCA
The DNA here is from genome assembly GCA_028284485.1 of Planctomycetaceae bacterium. GTDB lineage: Bacteria > Planctomycetota > Planctomycetia > Planctomycetales > Planctomycetaceae > JANQRQ01. The sequence continues at coordinate 3,602 of JANQRQ010000174.1, forward strand.
AGAACTTGATTGAAAACAGATAATTCAGAGCGTACCGCTAATCGCAATGGGAGACAATAACCAGTTTCTCCAAACCGCCGATCGACCACAGCGTTGGCCCACCTCGACGTATGTCATCCGATCGCTTTGTGAACGGCGGCCTTCATTTTTTCTAATCCCATGCTCGCGACCTGCAAGGGATCTTGTGTCCAATAGTCTCGGTTAAACAACTCGAGTGAAAGCACACATTGACCGCCGTGGCTGTGCAATGTTTGTAGAATCTCGTCGAGCGGTGCCACGCCGTCGCCGGGATAGACGCGGTCCTTGTCGCCGATCGATTCCCGCGGTGGCTCGGCGGGATAATCATTCATATGAAAGACTTGAACCGCATCGGCGCTGAGTAGTTGCAGTCCTGCGAAGTCGGAACCTCCCTTGTAAAGGTGGTAAACGTCGGGCAGCAGGCACGCCTGTGGATGACCGCTTTCGATGGCGACGTAGACCGACTCGCCCAGTCGAGACAAGGATTGTGAAAACCCCCACACCTCGAGTTGGGGGACGACATTCATCTCTTCGCCCAGCTGTAAGAGTTGGCGATAGCGCTGTGCGGCAGCGTCCAAATCGAGGTCACTTTGTTTTGTAGCACCGGTTGGCGGTGCTGCGAGTCGTTTGCCTCCGATTTGACGCAACCGGTCCATATCCCGCTTGGCTTGCTCCAATCCTTGGGCGCGTTTCTCATCGTCGTCGACAATCCACTGGGCAAACCCGATCGCGCTTTCGACCGTCATACCCAGGTCGGCGATTCGCTTTCCCAAGTCTGCTAATGATTGTTTCTGCTTCTCGTAATCTTCCAGCCCACGAATCCAAGGTTCGACGGAGTCATAACCGGCCTCCGCGGCAATTTCGACCTCGCGGACAATTCCCAACTCCTGACCGCGAATTGTGCTGGTGTTCAGGCAATAGAGAAACGGTCTTTCCGATTTCCCATGATCTTCTTGTGCGGCAACCTTGCCGGCCGCGGAAACAGAGAGTCCGGCTCCGGTCGCGACACCCGCTGTTGCCAACCATTCACGCCTTGTTAAGGAACCGCGAGACGTACCAGACATAAATTCAATCTCCACCGAGTACAAAATCTTTGGGTACTCGATGATGACCGAGCAGCGCAGACAGGTCAAGCGGCGCATCGGTTCGCGAGATGGATGCTTGTGGTGCCGACCCCAACGGTGACTGTAGCTCGCGCTCCAACTCAAATGTTTGAAAATCGATCTGGGGTGGCCGGGGCTGGACCGAGCGAAGCGAAGGAAGCCCCGGGGTCTCACTTGAGGTCTGCGAGTGGTGATCGAAATTTATGCTGTGTCGCAGCACGCGTCCGATAGCTTACGGCACCATTTCGACGGTGACGCCGGCGTCTTGAAACGCCTGCGATGCTTGTCGCGTCACGTCACCGCTGACGAGAAGTTTCTGGCTGGTAGCTGTCGAGTCGGCCTGACATAAGGAGACCACTTGCTGCACCGCCGGATCGAACTGTACTAAGTCCGAGACCCAGATCATCGTTTTGGACTTCTCGCGATCGGTGGCAGTAATGGGATTTGTGGCGACGATTCGCTCCAAGGGATGTTGACGATGTTGTTCGGCCAGCAATTGCATCGCACGGATCCTGTCGAGTCCTTCGACTTCCGACTTGGCAGCGGCGGCACCCTCGACAAGCGTCGGCAGATTCTCGATTCCGGAAAGTTCGCGTAGTTCGCGGACGATTTGCAGTTTGCGCAAACTCGTGTAGGCATCATTTCGCAAAAACCGGCTGCGGACCTCGGGCCCGACATTGTAATCTGCCAGTTCCAAGTCGATCGAAGTGTTGATTTCATGCGGTTGTTTGGCAACCACGGTTTCCTTCAAGTCGACTGTAGCGGGGACGAGCCCCAAACCGGGTAATGCCACGCTCAGCCCAACTTTGCCGGCCAGTTGTCCCAGCCCTTTGCGTAATGCCAGTTGGTCCAGCAATGGTTTGAGAATGGGATTGGTGGTTTCAGGATCGCAGCCGACGTTGACGGCGATTCGCCGCCGAGTTTCGCTACCGGCCCGACGATCGGCCGGATCGATTTGTCCGGTGATCAGTTTTCCGATCCCGATCGGTACTCGCAATAGCGACCCGGCCGGATCAGTGATTAACAATCGCGCGCCTTCGGGTGTCCGATGGAGAGTTTCGACGAGTCCCTGCACGATCTGTGGATCGCCGCTCAGTTCACGAGCCTTTCGAATGGCGTGCATTTCGCGGATGCGCACAGTGAGGAGATTCACACCGGTGACTTCCAAGTCACCCCAATCGGTGTGCATCAAGAATGTGTAGTGGCGACCGTTCAACTCGACGGCATCGTCGATTTCGTAATGCGGTCCGACGAGAACTTCTTTGCGCAAGATATCGGCAGCTTGGAATCGAGCCAGCGCAGTTGCGGGGGCATTATCGAATTGTGGCTCGGCACAATAGACGCTGTTCGGAAGCCCCGCGTGTGAAAGCCATAGGCAAAGAATTGCCGGGATGATGATGCGGTGCGGTCGATCCATCGACGGAACTCCTGAGTGTGATCTATTCCGGCGGAAACAACTGGGTCCACGCCGATTCGGGGCGGAATCGTAGCCGCGATCGTCGCTTTGACGCAAGGCGAGATCACCTGCCCCGTATGTCACCGATCGACTAACGAATATTCCAATGGAAGCAAATGGAGTCGTCTTTGAGATCTAGACGGAACCTATGTGGCCATTCGAGTGTCATCGCAACAGGCCTGGAAATCCTTCAGACAGGATATTTCGCGATGGTACGTGTCAAACTTGCATACCCAAAGATTCCCGGCAGTGCGCAGTCGCCTGACGGCCAGTGCGTGGCCTTCGAAAAGTATGACGGTACGAATCTGCATTGGGTCTGGGAGCGTGAACTGGGATGGTTTGCGTTTGGAATGCGGCGTAACCGCTATGACCTGGATGAAGTCGGAATTGCCGATTTTCATGCTCATCACGAGGGGCTTCCCGACGCTGTCGAGATATTCCAGCGTGACTTGGCAGCGCCGTTGGAAGCGATCTTTCGCGAGAATCCGAGATACGACTTCTCAGAAATCACTGCCTTCACCGAGTACTTTGGCACGAACTCGTTTGCAGGCCTGCATAAATCGTACGATTGTAAACAACTTGTGCTGTTCGATGTCGAAACGGGCGACGGGCTGATCGGTCCGGAACAGTTTCTTGCCGACTTTGGCGAGTTGCCGATCGCGCGCGTCGTCTACCGCGGTCGACTGACGGGAAGATTTACGCAGGACGTGCGCGACGGAAGATACAATGTTGACGAAGGTGTTGTTTGCAAAGGCGGAGCCGGCGGCAATGACTTGTGGATGATCAAAATCAAAACAAATTCGTACATGGAACGATTGAAACAGGCGTTCGTGGACGATTGGGAAGCGTACTGGGAGTAGGTTCAAAGCGGTTGGGAACCAAAAGAACCAAAAAGAAGAACCAAAAAGGGGACATTCTACTTTTCCCGCCTCCGATATTGGCAACCTTGTGATAGGCGCACTCGAAAAGTTGAATGTCCCCTTTTCCAGTCATGGAATGGCGGTGTGATGAGTCACGAAAAGAAGATTCTGGAAGCTGATATCGTCGAGCGCCTCGAAGCCGACTTTGGCCAAGACGAGTATCACGCCGCGCTAAAGTTGCTACGAGACAGCGGCTATACAGGCCGGATTGCGCGATGCATCGTTGTTGCAGCGGCCGGGTCGCTCGACGCTTTACAGAAGCAGATCCGATTGGCAGGGATCGACTACCGCGACGTCATTCTCGCGGGGGAGTATAACGCAGAAATGCAGCACATTCGCGACTTGCGTGCCTCTTTTCTGATTGATAGTCCACTCGATTCATGGGTCGGCGAGGTGGCGGCCGCTTTGGATGCAATTGGATGGCGACTTGTTTCGCTGGAGTCGCGAAAAGCGACCGTCGGCCCCTACGAATACACAGCCGACTTTGGGGAGGGGACGGCTACTTTCGTGTCGGGCACTGATGTCATGACGATTCGAAAGGAGAATCGCCAATGGCAGGTTATCGACGGTGGCGGCGAGTTACACCGCAACGGTTTCGATGAAGTGTACGACTTCGAATCCGAATTCCGAGATCGACTCGCCAGAATGCTACGCGGTAAGAACTGACTTCAAACAGCAGCAGGCCAGTGCCAAATGGATTGCGTTTCTTTGAATGCGCGCCGCTATTGGTTGAGACAACTGACTTATCTGCCCGCGCCCTCGTTGAACAGCACCCACGTCCCACTTTTGCCGCCGACGGCGATATCGAGCCGGCCGTCACCGTTGAAATCGACGGTGCAAATCTGCATCCCAGTGCCGATTCCTTCCCCTTCGCTGATCGTGTGGCGGGTGAACTTGCGATCCGAGGCGTCCCATTCGTAATAGTACAGGCATTCCGGTTCGAGCCCGCCGGGATCGCGGCCCGCGTGACCGCGAACACGCTTGCCGGTAATCAGTTCGTTGTCGCCGTCGCCGTCGAGGTCGACCCAATGCAGGCAATGCGTTTGTGAATAGGAACGGTCGATGAGATGTTCCCGCCATTTCGCGCCGTCTTCGTTGCCAGGATTGAGCTGCTCAAGCCAGAACAAACCGTAGTCGTGCCCATCGCCCCAGATGATGTCGTTCTTGCCGTCACCGGTGAGATCGACCACCAAAAACGGACAGCTCCCATGCGGACGACTCCAGTCGTCGTGCAATTTCCATTTTGTTTCGAGCGGATCGGTCGCAGGCTGTTCATACCAGCCGACCATCGTGAGAATGTCTTCGCGCCCGTCCCCGTTGATGTCGCCGAACGCCATGCCGTGGCCGCACCCCTCAGACCCGATTTCATGTCGGGTTAACGTTGCCTCGCCATTGTCGCCAGGTGTCAATTTCCAGGCCACGACCGGCTGATCGTCTTTCCAGCAATCGACAACAATCTCCGGTACATCGTCGCCATCGAGATCGCGCAAGAAATAGGCTTCATTCTCGCCACGAGTGTTCTTGAGAAGATGCCGCTTCCAAAGCAGCCCCTTTTTCAGGTGGGCTTCGCCAGGATTTTCGAACCAATAGATTTCCGTTTGATGCCACGATCCCGAAATGACGTCGACCCAGCCGTCGCCGTTGACGTCGTAAAGATGGTCGCCGTTGTTCCTGATATAGTCGTCATCGAATTCCTCGATATAACGGAGAGGTCGCTGAGCAAAATCGGGACCAGCGTACCAGTGCGTTCCGGCAACGATATCGAGTTGTCCATCGTTATTGATATCGCCGACGGCGCAGCCTTCGTTGGGGCTGATCTGCAGAAGCTGCTTGTGAAACTGAACCGTATCATCAGCGGTGCCAACGGAGCAGATTCCCACCCACAGCGCGAGCGCAGCCAATGGTGTCAGCGTCGTCCAATTGAATTTGGGAATATGGACCATCGATTCTTTGCTCCCCGAAAGCGTAGATTGAGTTATTATGCATCTTGCCTATTGATTAATTCGTTTATTGTCATCGCAGGTACGGAAAATCAAGCGAGATTTGGTGACGGTTTTGGAACGCACCGAAACGACTGCCATCGGTCGATTCCGATGTGGCAAGGTTGCCGGACTCTGGCAGAGATGTGCGGGGTGGCGAGATGGCAAAGCGAAAGACCTGGCGGGAGAAGCTATCCGACAGCAAGGACCTGCCCAAAGTCGAGAAGATCCCCAAGAAAATGAACTTGAAATGGGGACATGGAGTGTTCGTCATTCCGGCTCCTATCGAAGTCGATGCCATCATGCGACGGGTGCCGGAAGGCCGCCTGATTACGATTGCCGAAATTCGCAGTGCCCTGGCGCGAAAACATAGTGTTGATATGGCATGCCCGATTACAACGGGCATCTTTGCGTGGATTGCAGCTCATGCAGCCGAAGAAGAGATATCGGCGGGCGCCGGCCGAAAAATCACACCCTATTGGCGCACTTTGAAAACCGGGGGCGAACTCAATTTGAAGTATCCCGGTGGTTTGACATCGCTGAGTCGCCGGCTCAAACAGGAAGGTCATCGCGTGCTTCAGAAAGGAAAGCGGTATTTCGTTAAGGATTACGAGCATTCGTTGTTTCGGCCGCGAAAATGAGCGTACCATGCGGCCTAAAAAATTTTGATCCGCTTCGGCTGAGCTTGCGTTCTCTTGCATGAATAGGTCATCAAACGGCATGATTCGTCGAGAACCAACGACGATCGCCAGTGGAATTGTGAGCGGGCGTTCGATCTGGGGCTTCGTTGCCAGATAAGGACTCGAGAGCAGCGTGAATAACCTCAGTGAGGAGGATCTGGAATCTCTTAGGCAGCGGATTGCTGTACTGGAGACGCAGGTTCGATTCTTGAAGCGAACCATTGTTGCCCTCGCCCTGTTGTGTGGGATCATGCTTTTCGGCGATTTTCTGGCACCAGTTCTGTTTGGTGTTGCCAAGGCCATTCTGCTCGTTGCCGCGATTCTGATAGCATTACTGATTGCTGCGTGGACTTGGCGGGTCCGCCATCAGGTTGCGGCGATTGTCGATCAATCGGATGAGGCATCGTCGCAGCCGTCCGAAAGTGCCAAATGAGAATAACTCAAGGCTCATGACCGAACCGACACTCAATTCCGACCGGGTTGTGGAGACGATCGAGAGATTGGGGAATCGTATTGAAGAGCGATTTCCCGATTCCGGTCTCGGTAAAGTGTGCCGGGAACTCCACGGCATCGCGTCGCGGGCGCGTCACCGGTCAGCACAAATTGCGCGTCCATTCGTTCTCTTGCGGTTATTTATCGGAATCTTCATTTTGGGCGCCGTCGGAGCAGCGATTGCCGCAGGAATGGAAATGCTGGAACTCCGAGGCGGGCCCATTGAATTCTCCGACTTTGTCACCGTGACTGAAGCCGGCTTGAACGTCGTGGTGTTATGCGGTGCGGCGATATTTTTCTTGGTGACACTTGAGATTCGCATCAAGCGTCGCCGTGCACTAACGGCTCTGCACGAGTTGCGGTCGATTGCGCACGTCATCGATATGCATCAATTGACCAAAGATCCGGAACGGCTGCGAGGCGATGCGCAACGGACAAAGTCGTCTCCGGTGCCGGAAATGACGCGGTACGAATTGGGGCGGTATCTCGACTATTGCAGCGAAATGTTGTCGCTCAACGGCAAGGTGGCAGCACTGTATATCCAACATTTTGACGATACGGCAGCGGTGGGAGCCGCCAACGAAATCGAGCAGCTGACGACCGCATTGGCCCGCAAGATCTGGCAGAAAATCATGACCCTTCCGCACGAGTCGGAGAACCGACTCTCGAAACCTGAATCGCCTGCTGAGCCGTCAAGCGGCACGCAACCAGCGAGTCGATCATCGGCAAATGTGCCTGATTCCGTTTCAGCGGAAAACCAATAGCTCGATCAGCTGCAGACAAGCCGCATCATTTCTGGTGACGGAGCGCGTTAGGCCATTTGCATCGCGCGAAGAGTTTAGCACCTATTTGAGGTAGATCTTAAATACCCAGAAAGCGACGGCCGGTGTGACAATAAATGCCGGCATATAGCGGATCATTGCGCTTTGATCGGCCAGCCCGAACACGCCAATCAGAATGGAACCGATCAACGCCCACATGATGAACAGGTATCCCATATTCTTGCGCTGACTGCGTTCTTCCTCCGACAGTTGGGAAACGACTTTGCGCGGCTTTTTGGAAGAAGCGGTGGCGGTCGTGGATGCCCCCGACACGGCTTCGTCACGCATTCCGGGGGCGTAATATTTGGCGATCCCTTGATTGATCGACCGTGGCGTCGCCATGACTCGCCGAATGGGAACGCTAAACCGCATTCGCAATTCTTCCTCGAGTTCGTGTGGCAAGTCGTCGCTACAAGCCACGAGCAAGGTATCGTCGTCAACAAACAGCGGTAGAATCGAATTTCGTTTGACGACATTTCGCGGCAATTGGTCAAGCACGTCGTCATCGGGGATCATTTCATCCAAATCGACGAATGAAATTCGCAGTTCTTGGGCGAACGCCTGAGTTGCAGCTTCGGCATCGGCAATTTTCATTTGCACGACAGCATCGCGCATTGAAATGCCGCGTTTTTTCGCGAATTCCTGAACTTCTTTCGCTTGTTCCTTTGTCAGTTTCTTTTGCCGATACAGGACATTCAGCAGTGAAATTCTTTTGACTTCGCCGCTATCTTCGAATTCGCGTCCCAGACTTTCGTCGTATTCGCGTTTTCGATCGAGGTCGGTCAGGCAAAGCATGGCTTTGGCCAACTCGTTCAGCAAGTCCTGAGATTGTTCGGAGTATTCCCCCGATGCGTACTTCTTGACGTGGGCGTTGAGCTTCTTGTAGTTCTTGCGGATCTTATCCAGATCATCTTCAAACTGGACGAGACGCAGCAGCGTGTAATGGTCCAACGGCCGCTGTTCGTCAGGAATTCCCAGCCACTCTTTATAAACGTCCAGTTCCACGTGTTACTCTCCCGAAAGCAGACTGTTATTCCACCTGATATCTTTCCGCCAGTTTTTCAAACAGTTGCAATCCTTTGTCGTTGAGCCCCGTATCTCGAATGATAGACGTCGATGCTTCATTCTTGCCCGTCAGTTCTAGCGCCGACGCATGAATTCGGCCGCTGGAATCATATTCGTAGGTCAACTCGACCGGCGATCCTGCCGGAAGATTGGGGGGTAATCCTTTGATTTGGAATTGTCCAATTGTAACGCAGGCATCGGGATCTCGCGCTTCTCCTTCCAAAACGCTAATCTGAATTCGCTCCTGGTTAGCCACATTGGTCACGAATCGCTGATGAACGCTGTGCGGAATCTCGGTATTTCGAGGAACCATGATATGGTTGATTTTTCGGCTGCGATCAGCGGGATCGGTGATTTTAACGCCGAGTGAATGGGAATTCACGTCAATTGTGTTCACCGACCTCAAACGGTTGATGACCGTTTTGGCCATCCCGCTTTCACCACCGGTTGCCTTGGCCTCTAAAATTGCCGCGTGGATCGCAGCCCCTTGAGCAACTGCCTCTTCGGGAGATAGTTCCCGGCACGGCTTGCGGCGGCAGACTTGTTCCAGCATTTCTTCGACCGCAGGCATGTATGTGGAGCCACCAACCAGGATCACTTCATCCAGTTGGCTAATGTCGACATCAGAGACTTCGAGTACCAATTCGGTTGTATCGCGTGTGCGTTGCAGCAGGTCGGCCGTCAGTCTTTCAAAGTCGCCACGTGTGACTGCGATCGTTTGCGACTTGCCTTGATGTGTGCAACTGATGGGGACCTGGGCACGCGTGCTTAAGTCTCGCTTGGCCTGTTCGCATTCTTGCGAGAGATGCATCAACGCGATGGGATCTTCGCGCGGATCAAGGTCAAACTTCTTCTGAAAGCTTTCGGCCACAAAGTCAACGATGCGACGACTCCAATCGAGGCCGCCGAGTTTCACGTCGCCGTCGGTGGCAAGCACACGAAAGTGAGTCGGCGAATAGCGAACAACCGTCACATCAAATGTTCCGCCACCCAGGTCATAAACCAGCACGGTTTTTTCAGCCTGTTGAGCATCGGTTCGCCCTAATTCGCCACGATTCCAAGCGAATGCCAATGTCGCTGCGGTCGGCTCGTTAATAATGTCTAAGACATTCAGGCCGGCGATGCGTCCTGCATCCTGGGTTGCCTTCCGACGGACGTCGTTGAAGTAGTAGGGCACCGTAATTACGGCATTGGCAATCTTGCCGATTTGCTTCTCTGCGTCTTGCTTTAGCTTTTTGAGAATCAGTGCCGAAATGAATTCCGGTGTAAGCTTTTGATCGCGGTAGATCACCGAGAAGTCGTTACTTCCCATTTGTCGTTTGATCGCTTCAACAACATGGTGCGGATCGGATTCGGCGATCAACCGGGGGGATGGCCCGACAAAGACTCGCTCTTCGTCGGAAAGTAGCACCACCGAGGGTGTTGTGACGCGGCCGTCGGCATCGCAAATCGAGGCTGCTGCCCCTTTCATATCGAGCTGCGCAATCGCTGAATACGTAGTACCCAAATCGATTCCGACGGTTTGACCTTCGAGCAGTTTCATTGGTGTGTTGTAGCGCAACCTTTTGGTGCGACGGGAGAAGTGTCAGTGATTCACGCCAACCGGGGTCAGCCGAAGGCGGCTTTGAGAATCTGTATCGAGATTGGTTCCACAAGCCTCGATACTCTCATTTTGACAGGCCCTACGCGCGGAATCAAGGTTCGTATTTGCGGAGATGGCCCCTGAATGCCGCTCAATTATCCAACGGATCTCATTGCCTTAACGGTGGTTCGGTCATGGAATTTCGGCGGTTGCTGCCTGGTCGACGGTATGGTGTTGTCGGTTTCGTGTCCCCGTTATTGGGAACGCGAAACTGGCAGCGATTTCAACAACCAAACCAAAACGAAGCGAGTTGCTCAAGCGATCGAACCGAACTAGGTGGCGGGCAAATGGCGAAAAAACTCCGCAAGTTGCAGTATCTGTGTAGCAGGAGATTGCACAAAATTCGCGCGGACAATGACTCGGTCAGTTCGTTGTCGGAGTAGCCGTATCGCAGAAGAAACTCTCGAAACATCTCACGTTCTCCGCGTGTCACAAACAAGCCGATCGCGGCAAAATCGTATTCTCGATGGCCGACAAATGCGTCACCAAAGTCAAATAGGCCGGTCAGTTCCCAAACTCCGTTCGACGATTCTGAAGTCAACCACACGTCGTCGGTCAATTCTGTGTGCAGCAAAACTGGTTGAAAAGGCATGCGAGCTTCACGCAAATTTGAATCCAGGAATCGATCCACCTGGTCCACCCAGTGATTGTCCAAACCGAGCTGAGCTTGCCGACTCGAAACCTGACGACGTTTGTTCTCGACTTCGGTATTCCAGTCGGCTGTGAATCGCTGGAACGGAGGAGTGAGTGGAAGGGAATGCAACGTCGCGGTCACGTTGGCAATTTGATTGATCAACTGTTTTCGATTATCGACGCCCAGAAGTGGCCAAACGGTTCCCAAACTTTGACCGCGCAGTTGGGTCATGACGAGATACGGCCACCCTTCGATTTCACCGCGTGCCGCAATCGTCGGTGTCGGAACTGGTAGCTGGGAATGAATCGTGTGCAATACCAGGGATTCGATTGCGATATCTTCACCAAATAGCGGGCAGTACAATTTGATGACAAATTCCTTGCCAACTGAGAAGACGATTTGCGTGCCCGACTCGTACAGGTGAATCGGTTCGGATGGGAGCCGATGTTGTTCGCAGATCTGACGTATTGCCGGGCTGTACGTTTCTGAATTCCGGGGAACCTCGTCCCAGGCTCGGTCGCAAAGATCGTCATGTGCCGTTCTTATCAGAAACGCTGACTCCTCACGTGGCGGGGCCGGTGGAATGGTAAATTCAGGCAGCAGCACAAGAAGCCTCATTCAGTATGCGGTCGTTCGAGATAGAGGCTGGGCGAAAGCGGCGGCTTTAGCCTGTCGGCGTGAGCACGATCGTGCTTCCGAAGCAAGTGTTTCTCACCGCACGCTATTCCCGTTTCTGATGAACACTGTTCGCAGGAAGTGCTTTGCGTCCACCGAATAACGCCAGTTCGAGGATTTTGAAGTAACAGTCGACATCGGTGAATCCGATTTCACATAACCAGCGACATTGTTCTTCGACCGAAGCGAGGATGTTGGCAGACCAATCAGTTCGATTGACATATTCATCGGCAACTTGTTCGCGCGAATGTTTGCTTTGACGCTGTCGATGGTAGTCCCATAACGAATCAATCATGAGGTTGTCGAAGGCCGCCTCGCCCCATTTCGATTGAGAACTGACATGTTCGAGATTCAGAAAAACCCCACCGGGAGCAAGCAACTCGAAGATTTCACCGTAAAGTGCGGCTTTGCGTTCGTCGGGTTGATGGTGAATCGAGAAGCCCGAAACCACCAGATCGAATGGTCGATGGTCGGACACGGATTCGACCCAGCAGCGTTCACCGTAGTCGGCGTTCAAAAAGTGACATCGTAAAGAGTCACTTTGGGAACGTTGCTTGGCTGCTGCCAACATCGTTTCGGAAAAATCGACAAAGACCGCTTGCGCACGCGGATGTCGCTCGAGTAACGAAAGTCCGAGTATGCCATCGCCACACCCAAGATCGAGAATTTTGACAATCGGGATTCCGCACCCATCGACGACGCGATGTAAAACGTCGATTTGTTCCGCGGCGAGCGGAACACCTCCCCGAATGCCCTCGAGGAAGCGAGTGGCCAACTCTCGTTGCTGCCAGACTTTGTCGCTTCGAGTTTTTCGCTGCTCGTTCATGGATTCGAGAATCGGGAATTGCCGCTAGTGGATTTCAGCCTTGAATAAACAGTTGCGTCGAGGAACTCTTCGCCTTTTCGATAGTAGCTTCGGAGGATTCCCTCCTGTTGGAATGCATTCTTTCGCAGAACGCGTTCTGATGCCGTATTTCCAGCAAGAACATGCGCGGAGATTCGTTTCAATCGCAGTTTTTCAAATCCATATTCGCACATTCTTCCGACAACACGAGTCATCAGGCCGCGACCCCAATACGGAGTTGCCAACCAGTATCCGATCTCCGCGCGATGCCCGGCGACACAATCCTTAAACCCACAGCAACCGATGAGCAGGTCTTCGTTGTCTCGAATCGCAAAGTTAGTCAGCGCATCTCCCGATCGCTGGTGTTCCAGATTAATTTCAATCCACGAGTCCGCGTCGGATTCGTGGTAGGGGTACGGCATTTGTAGCAGATTTCGAAAAAACACGTCGGAGTCGTTCAAATATTCGAGAAAAGCCGGCTTGTCTGTCGGACGAATTTCGGTGAGAAAGATGTCGTCGCCAATTGCCAGATGTGCCACTTCAAATGGAATTGAATCCGAGGTGCCAGAATGTGGAGATAACAACTTGCCCATCGATACTCGGTTCTCAACTTCAAATCCAAGTTTCTGATAGAACTGAACCACCGAATCGTTCGAACTTCGGACTTGGAGATTGAGCTTCTTGCAGCCACGATCACGAAGAACACCTTCGGCGAAATTCATAAGTTGGCTGGCATAGCCACGACGACGAAATTCCGGCACGATTGCCAGTGAATAAATCCACCCGCGCACACCATCAAATCCCGCCATCACTGTTCCCACAATCTGTTCTTCAAACTCGCTAACAAAGAACAGGCCATCTTGCATCTTCAGCTTACGTGCGATGGCATTATCGGGGGCATTCCACCCGCGAGGGTCGTCGAAGACACGCCTGAGAATATGGACAACGTGATCGCGATCGCGCGATTCAAACGGACGAACAACAGGGTCTGGCATTTCGTGTCGAGCCTTACGAAGGTCGTACAAAGCTGATATTGAATGGTCGTGGCCACAATGGGGCGCCGTTTCTGCAGGAATTCAGAGTATGGCGACGACTCTCAACGGCAGGTTCTTGTAGTATTAACGATCTTAGCGAGTCATCAAGCTGTGCTTGGAGGATACCGTTAATTGGTCACCGATGAACCGTCGCGCATGCAGCCACGACACAAATCCGCTAGAAATGGTTCAGAACAACCGGTAAATGGCCAGGGCGATCTGTCCCCTCGTCTCGTTCGAGTTTCGTAACAATCAAATGGGAATGTGAACTCCGAAAGGGGCGATCGGTCTTGTCATCTGCCCTGCGATAGATTGGAGAAGAATGAAACGACCATGGCGTACAGCGAAACTCTAGCCGTTCGTATTCGAGATTTCCTGCAGAATCGAAGAGGGTTTGTTGAGAAAAAGATGTTCGGCGGCGTTGCCTTCTTATTGAATGGCAACGTCTGCTGCGGCGTTTGGAAGGACTCACTTATTCTCCGTGTTGGCCCTGGAAGGTACGAAGACGCGCTGATGGAACCCAACGTCCGCGAATTTGATATCACGGGACGACCGATGACAGGCTGGGTCATGGTCGGGCCTGTCGGAATCGAAACCGAGGGGGAATTGTCCGAGTGGATTGAGCAGGCGATCAAATTTGCGCGCACACTACCGAAAAAAGTTTAGCGACCGATTTGAGGACTAACGCAAAATAGCGCGCACCGGGGACGAGTCGTAGTCCACTTCCGACGACAGCCGAACGATTCAGATGTTCTAATTGAGCGGATTCTCGATTCGCAGAATGCGGTTATGGCCCGTGTCGACGACATACAGCCGATTGTTTTCCACGCAAACTCCGTGGGGTCGAAGAAGTTGAATCGGGGGAGTGCCGATGCCTTCACCGAGAACGGTTGTTAGCGTACCCGCTTGAGGATCGTACTTGCGGACTCGCCGATTTTGGTCGTCTGCAATGTAGACATTGTCTTCTCCATCGACGCAAAGGTGCTTCGGCGATTTCAATTGCGCCTCAAGGGCCAGCCCATCAGCGAAACCGGAATCTCCCGCTCCAGCGACGGTGCGGATTTTTCCATCTGGCGAGACAACGCGCAGCGCTTGCCCGCCTCGTTCCAGAATGTAGATGTTGTCCTGCGAATCCGCAGCAACCGCACGTGGATCAACGAGTGGCGAATTCTTCGCCAAGGCTCCATCCGCCGGAATCCCTTTTTGGCCGTTGCCAGCGACAGTCTGCACGATGCCCGTTTTCAAATCGAGAACCCGCACACGAAGATTCTTGAGGTCGGCGATATGCAGCGCATCGTTGGAGTGGTTTAGCGTAATGCACATTATAAAATTAAAAGTTGCTGATGTTCCCACACCGCCGTCACCGCCGAACCCGGCCTCCCCCGTACCGGCGACCGTGGAGATCTCGCCGGTTCGCGCGTCAATTTTTCGAATGCAGTGATTCCAGCTATCAGCGATGTAGGCATTTCCATCGGGAGTAACGGCCACGTTGTGCATGCCATTGAACTGGGCACGACGGGCCGGACCTCCGTCGCCCGAATAGTTTTTGGTTCCATCGCCGGAGATTTGTGTCAGGAGTCCTTGGGCAGTCCGCTTGTGAACGCGGCCTCCTTCCAATTCGACGATGAACATGTTTCCGGCCGGATCAAAATCGACGCCGAATGGTGATTTCAGTGGGCTATCCGACGCCGAACCGGCGCCTCCTTCTTCTGGAAGTAGGGAACCGACGATGACCGAGACCCGTGGGGCATCGTCGTCGGCGACCGTCGGCATTGCGTTCAGAGCCACGCTTAGTAAGGAAGTCACCAAAATTGTTGGGATTGACGAGATTCTCATGTTCGATGCCGCTTTCTTTGCTGAAATACTTGAGTTGCCCAAACTACTTTTGCTGCTTTCGTTTGCTAGGCCAAGAAACGTCACCCGACTACACCAACATTCCAACGTCCTGGCCCGAATTCGGACGTTGGCCGGAGCGCTTTGTAGAACGGCACGTCACCGGCTCATCGTCGAGACAGTGCGTGTTTTTCGCGATGGGCCTCGGTTGCACTCACGGATAACGGACCGCTCCTGAATCGTATTGTTCGAATAAACCAAGCTTACTAAGATTCGCCACTTTTTGCCTGGTTCTTAGGGTTCCGAGTTCATTCGGATGCGAGGGATGATTCCTCGGCTTGTCAAATCTATCAAACCGTTGCTCCTGGCCATCGTGTTGATGATCGTGGGCGTAACGGCAGCGGAATTCTGGCTGAGGTTGGCGTTGGCCTCACCCAAACCTGGTTCCGGTGCGGGGGAAGGACTGCGCGCATATATCGAATTTTCAGATCGGCTTCACCATAGATTAACGCGTAGTGCCGAATGGGTCGAAACGAATCCCGATACTTCAGAGTCGATTTCCGTCCGAACAAACAGCCTTGGTCTTCGAAGCGACGAGGTTGTTGTCCCGAAACCGGCAAATACTTTTCGCATTCTGTGTCTCGGTGGCGATGCCGTTGCTGGGTTAGTGACTGCCAGTCAAGATTTGTTCTCGTCGCGGTTGGAACAACTACTTCTTGATCGGTCGGATCTCCAAATCGAAGTGATCAACGCGGGAGTTCCCAAATACTGTCCGCTGTTGTCCTACCTGCAAGTTAAGCATGAGTTGCTGGCATTACAGCCGGATTTGTTGGTTCTCAGCATGGAAATGGACGACATTGCGGAGGATTATCGGTATCGGCGCTTCACGGAAAATGGGGCCGACCGCCTTCCGACAAGTTGTCCCTATCCATTGCTTGTTGACCAATCATCCAACGACGAGGACTCCGGAATCGAGTCCTTGCAAGTATTCAAATGGTGCCGGCGGCGGCTGCAGAACTCGTGGGAGTACCACGTTACCTTGGAGGAAAACAGGGAAATCGGGTCGCCACTTGCGGATTATGCTTGGATACGGGACGACCCACCGGATTGGTCGATTCATATCCGCCAGGCCCTTTCAGCTTTGGATCAACTGAAAATGTTGGCGAATGCGAATTCTTGCCAGTTGATCGTTGCTGTTGTTCCCGCCCCATGGCAGATTTCCGCGACCGCATCGAATGGTGGGCAAGCGCGTCAGAATGTTGGAGTTGCTGACAATGCGCATTTTACTAGCCGGGCGCCATTTCGAATCATCTCGGAATACGCGATCAAGCACGGGATCGCGTATTGTGATGCCAGCCAATTTATTCTTGAAAGTGCGCACCGAGACAAGCTTTATCTTAAGAATGCAGCCGAGCTGTCGCAGGTGGGGCATGATTTGTATGCTCGAATCTTGGCAGGTTACATCGCGTGGCAATTCATTAGCCGTCGGCCTGCAGTCAGTGGCAATGCGTCTCCACCTTCGAGTTGGCGCTGATCGGTGCGGGTGATACTGCCTTGTCGTTTGGCTCGACAATTCCAAAAGTGCGTGTAAGTCCGCACAGTTTGGTGGTTGGACTGGCTGCACCGCGCAATCATGGGAATGCCGTCCGGAATTGCCAGCATTTGTGAAAGTCATCGAGGGCCAAGTGGAGGAAGGCCGCCCTGGAGCAGACCTGTTGGGAGAACCGTCGGAATTGTGGGTGCAGCGAACCGATGGTCGCCAAATCGAGTCCTAGCTCCTGGTAGGGCATGTCTCTGGCTGACGGAACTGTACGATTCTCGTAGAAAACTGCCTGGAAATCGGCGATTCTGGCATTTGAGATGCCTCGCAGGAAGGCTCTTAACCTACGTTGACACGAATTTTGACTTCCCGGATACTTTGGCATGACTTCTGCAGAATTGGAACAGTATGTTGACGGCGTTGCCCGCGAGGCAAAAGCGGCTTCTCGCGAGTTAGCGGCCGCCCCTGGCCGTCAAAAGGCCGAATGGCTTTTGAGAACGGCGGCTCTTCTGCGAACTCGGTCCGATGAGATTGTTGATCGCAATCAGCAGGATTTGGCCCAGGCACCGGAGTACGGGTTGAATTCTGCGGCCATCGACCGGCTTCGCCTTACGACCGAGCGACTCGAGGCGATTGCGCAGGCTGTTGAGCAGATCAATCTCTTGCCGGAGCCTGTCGGCGAAATCATCGATAGCGCGATTCGTCCCAATGGTCTACGAGTGTCGAGGGTCCGCGTTCCGCTCGGCGTTGTATTCTTTATTTACGAATCGCGACCGAATGTCACGATTGACGCCGCGGCGCTGTGTGTCAAAAGCGGCAACGCAGTCATCCTACGGGGGGGGAAAGAGGCCTACCATAGCAACGAAGCGCTCCATTCGATTCTTCGCGACGCGCTGGCCGACGTCGGATTGCCGACGGGAGTCGTTCAATTCGTACAAACAACCGACAGGGATGCCGTCGGTCATTTTCTCAAGAAGCGAGATCTGATCGATGTCACAATCCCTCGTGGGGGTAAGTCGCTCATTGAACGAGTGGCGTCCGAAGCAACGATGCCGGTCATTAAGCATTTTGACGGCGTTTGCCACGTGTACGTCGATCGGGACGCCGATTTGCCGATGGCGCAGCGAATTACCGTGAACAGCAAATGCCAGCGCCCGGGAGTCTGCAACGCCGCAGAAACTTTGCTCGTTCATCGCGATGTTGCCGGCATGTTTCTGCCCGAGGTTGGCGCAGAGTTGTCTGCGGCAGGAGTGGAGTTACGATGTTGCTCGGAATCACTGTCTTTGATTCCTGGTGCGAAAGCAGCAACTGAGGAGGATTATCGTACGGAATACCTGGATTTGATCCTGTCCATCAAAGTTGTTGATGATTGGGAAAGCGCTGTTCGACATATCAACGAATTCGGGTCGCACCACACCGATACAATTGTGACGAATGATTTGCATGTTTCCGAACGATTTACCACTGCTGTCGATTCGGCAGCGGTAATGGTCAACGCCAGCACACGGTTCAACGACGGTGGAGAGTTTGGTCTCGGCGCTGAAATTGGAATCAGTACAGACAAAATCCATGCACGCGGACCCTGCGGTCTCCGAGAGTTGACCGGGTACAAGTATGTCGTGCATGGGGAGGGGCAGATCAAAGAATGAGTTTTCCGATATTGGGTTCCGGTTGACGATTTCAGCCGGAATGATGAATCGGAGCGGCATTCAACGCAAAGCGGACGGAGGCCAAGGATGGCAGATGTATTGAGTCAAACGGAAGTGGAATCTCTATTGGCGGCGCTTGATACCGGCGGGAAGTCCACTCCCACCGACTTCCATGACACTCGTTTGACCGATGAGATCAGTTCTCCCGTTAGTGTATACGACTTCAAACGCCCTGAGCGCGTGAGCAAGGAGCAAATGCGCGCCTTTGAAGCTATGCACGAAGGATTCAGTCGCGAATTCGGGGCCGGTCTCAGTGGAATGCTGCGTTCGATTGTTGAGGTCAAGCTTGTGAGCGTTGACCAATTGACCTACAGCGAATTCGTATACAGCTTAGGGACACCGACCTGCTTCAATCTGTTGGAATCCCACGGTTTGGATGGCCATCTCATCCTGGACTTAAATCCTTCGATTCTGTTTCCGGTCGTTGACCGGTTATTGGGAGGCGGAAAGCACACCAATACCGATCTTCCAAATCGTGCGATGACGGAGATCGAGCTACGACTCGTTTCGCGAATCACCAGCCTGGCGATAACGGCGCTGAAAAACGCATGGAGCAATCTCTGTGATCTGGAACTGCGAGTTGTACAAGTGGAGAGTAACCCGCAACTGGTCCAAATTGTGCCTCCGAATGAGGTCGTCGTGTTGATCGTCTTCGAGATTACAATGGGGGAAGTGCGCGGCTTTATGAATTTGTGCATTCCCTATAACACGATCGAACCGGTCACTAGCCAGGTTTCTTCCGATGCCTGGTCGGCTTACACGAAACGGGCAGTCGACGAGCGACAAGTCGTCAATCTCGAAACGGGAATTTCGCAGGCGAGTGTTGAAATGGTTGTCAACATGGCCCAAACCGTTTTACGGGCCTGCGACGTCGTGAACCTGACGGTTGGTGATGTCATTCAAACCGAAGTCGATAAGGACCAAGGAATTCAGGTTTGTATTGAGGGTCGCCCGATGTTCGCAGCCAAGCCGGGCGTGTTGAAAGGCCACAAGGCGATACAGATTGAAAAGACAATCACCCAACCGCATGACGTGATCGAAGCGAAGCTCAAATCGCTCGAGTCTGACAATCCGCAGGAATAAATGCCCTCGAATCTGCATCCCTCTTCGCGTGACGAATCCCGGTGCACAATGTGCCGTCATGGTTGGAATTCTTGACTGCGCAAGGGCATACCGATAAAACGAAGTATATACAGCGGTCGACATAGCTGCGTCAGCAGGTGATTTGGCCGGTAATCGCTGTGTAGGTTGCGAAGCGGAGTCCGAATTCCGCAGCCGGTTGGCGACAGCGCTTTCGGTGAGGCAACCGTTGTGGGCAACTCGAGCGTATTTCAGAGCAAGCTGGTCTTACAGGAAAGGTAATCAACGATCGAAACGTCGCAGAGGATCAACGATCAGATTCGTATTTCACCGGTTCGGGTCGTCGACCAAAATGGAGTCATGGTTGGGATTATTCCCACCGCTGAAGGGCTGCAGTTAGCAAGCGAGGCCGGCCTTGATCTCGTGGAGGTGAGCCCGAACGATCGCCCCCCGGTTTGCCGGATCATGGACTACGGCAAGTTTAAATACGAGCAGAAAAAGAAAAAGAGCGAAAATAGCAAGAAACAGCACCATACGCAGGTGAAGGAAATCCGGTTAAGGCCGAAAACCGGGACTCATGATATCGATTTCAAGGTCAAGCGGGCTCGGCAGTTCCTTGAGCACAAGGACAAGGTGAAGATCAACATCATCTTCCGGGGTCGCGAAAACGCCCACCACGATCGTGGACGTGAGATGCTGCTCCAGATCATCGAAACGCTGGAAGATGTCGCTAAGGTGGAAAAGCCACCCGGGATGGAAAGTGGCCGCTCCATGTCTACAGTGTTGGCACCCAAGGGCTGAGTTTCTCTACGAATTCTGGGTCCGCCCGGCGAAAAACGTCCCAGTGTCGCTGGAAACATTTCCCGTGAGGCCGCTATAATCCTCTGCTTCAACTTCCTGTGAGTCAGTGGCTTTTGTTTGCCCGGCCACGTGGAAATTTGAACAGTGTGAAAGTGAAATTCAATCATGCCAAAGCAGAAAACCCATAAAGGGATGAAGAAGCGGTTCAAGATCACCGCATCTGGTAAAGCCAAGCATCGGAAGGCATTCCGGGGGCATTTGCTGAGCAGCAAGAGTGGAAGCCGCAAACGCCATTTGCGTCAGGACGGGGTCGTGACCGGAAGTGAAGCTGCGATTGTTCGCGAGGGTTTGCGTCCTGGCGAGTAAGGCATCGAAAGGAAGTCCGTTTCGCTGGCTGTTCGAGATCGACGTCGACCGACGAGAAAACCGAACGGCCAACTAAGGAAAAAGTTTGATACGGTCGAATGTTGCTGCAGACGATTGCTTTCAGCCGTTCGATTCAGTCAGTTGCCGATGACGCACAAAGCGTTGTCTGTTTTCACGTGGGATCGGGAATCTCGGAGACTGATTGGCCCGTAAAATCAATTGCAATTGGACGGAGCATTAGTTCGTCGTCATGAGAGTTAGAAAAGGTTCCGCACGGAGACGTGCGAAAAAGCGATTATTCAAAGAAGCACGCGGTAACTTTGGCGGACGCAGCAAACTTCTGCGCACAGTCAAAGAAACAGTCGTTCGGTCGCGAGTATTCGCCTACCGTGACCGTCGCGTCCGTAAGCGGGAAATGCGTGCTTTGTGGATTACGCGGCTGAATGCGGCCTGCCGGGAACGAGGGATCGCGTATTCCGCGTTCATTTATGGGATTCGGGCAGCAGGCATTGAACTGAATCGCAAGACCTTAAGTGAACTTGCGATTTTCAACCCTCAGGTCTTCGATGAAATCGTGGAAGTTGCGAAATCAGCCGCTGCCAGTTCGTCGGCCGCCTGAATCGTCCCACGGGAAGTTCGAAGATGGATGCAATTTCCGCCTTCAGCACTTATGAGCGCGAGGCCCTCGAAGCGATCGAGTCTGCGGATTCGGTCGACACTCTAGAAGCGGTCCGTATCGAATTCTTGGGTAAGAAGAAGGGCCGATTACGTGACCTTCAAAAGCTGCTCGGGCAGGTGGATCCAGCCGAACGTCCCGTCGTCGGTCAGCGATTCAACGAGGTTAAGAATCGAGTCGGCGAGCGACTTGACGAGCGAAAGAATCAACTCGATCGCCCTGAGGAGTCGTCGTTAACGGGATTGGATATTACTCTTCCCGGTACGCCGGTCCGATTAGGTCGCCGACATCCGCTAACGCAGACGATCGATGAATTCAAGGATATCATGGGGCGCTTCGGGTTTACGGTCGCCGATGGCCCGGAGATCGAAGACGACTTTCACAATTTTGTCGCGTTGAATATTCCGGAAGACCATCCTGCGCGGGATCCCCTCGAAAATTTCTATCTTGCCGCTGCATCGATTGCCAACGACAGGCAGGCGTTGTTGCGTAGCCAAACATCGACCGTTCAGATTCGCGTTATGGAACAGACCAAGCCGCCGATCCGAATCGTTTCGGTCGGCCGCGTGTATCGTCCCGATACCATCGACGCCACCCATTCCTGCATGTTTCATCAGATGGAAGGTTTGATGGTTGGAGATTCCGTTACGATGGCGGAATTAAAGACCGTTTTGCATCTGTTTGCAACAACCTACTTGGGCGAGGACGTGCAAATTCGGTTTCGCCCGTCCTTCTTTCCATTCACCGAGCCGTCGGTCGAAGTCGATATGAATTGGCACGGTAACTGGATCGAATTGGGAGGAGCGGGAATGGTCGATCCCAACGTTTTGACGGCAGTCGGTTACGATCCGGAACAAGTCAGCGGCTTCGCATTTGGCTTGGGAATCGAACGGTTTTGCATGAGGCGCCACCACATTACCGACATTCGCCGTTTTATCGAAAACGACGTCCAGTTTCTGAGTCAGTTCTGATTCGTTATCGCTGCCGAAATCGATGGGACATGCGGAATCGACGGACAGAAAGTAGGGCCGGCGAGCTGTGAGCGGCATTGTTGCCCTGCTAGCAAGGGGTGTGACAACTGAAATGCTCTTGGAGCCACAAGGCAGGAGGTTCAAGTGGTCGAGACCAGACGGGGCGATTTCATGGGCACGCCAATCCGGTGTGGCTCCCATTCAGGATGGCAGCGTTTCCAGATCGGTGCCGTCATCGTCATCGGAGTTTTCGCAACATCTGTCGGCTGTCAGATGGGAACTCCCCGAATTCTGCCAACGCCGCTGACCCATGATGAACAGAGGACTGCTCTCCTCGAGATCGTGCCTCTTGGCACAGCTCGGGAGGTGGCGGTCGAAAATCTATCCGAAGCCGGAGTCGAAGGACGGTTTGGAATTAGTGACTCCGTTTACTACTGCGATGTCTGGCAGCGAGATGAAAAGACGCGTTGGCATATCGACATGACGTTGCTGTTCGACGACTCGGGGCAACTCTACGAGATTAGACCCGTCGGCACAGTGGTCGATGTCGAATCTGGCTCGCCAGATTCCTCGCCAAATGTGGACACCTCAACTTCCGAAATCGAGCGTCAAGCTGACGAGGAGTCGGTGATCATTTCGCCGGATACATACCTCGGCGAGCCGGCATCGACTCCGCAGTAGCTGCGAATCAGTTCAATACCGCGGGGAAGTGAATCTTCCCTCCGCAAATCTTGCAGGCAACCTTAGCTCCCAGATATTTGCGACTGGCGCGAAGCTCTTCATCGCAATGGGGGCATTGGGCAAAGAAGGCGTGAACATTTAGAGATTTTTCCGAGAGGTTGAGCCGGAATTGACCGCGACAGAACTTACATTTCACGCGTTGACCGGCATATTTTCTGCTAATCCGTAGCTCGCGGTTGCAGTTAGGGCATTCGACGTGAAATCCAGTTGCATGCACCTCGATCATGCTTTCGATTTCCTGCATCGGAATGAAACTCGGAATTTCGACACTATCCTGTTTTAGGTCTTCATTCAACAACTCGCGGCATGTTCGACAGTGAATCAAATGTTCCGGCATGTACTCGCCGCATTTGGGACAGGGTCCACCGGGCCAAGCTGGCATATTTTTCTCACTCGATTGTAAGGCGAAAAATGGTCAGGCGAAGTGGCGTTAGGCCCATTTGCAAGACTCCGCACCTTAGGTCATGTCATCGTTCTGAATAATACCCACGCTGCGTTGGGTTGACGAGCCGAAGTTATTTCGACCGTGGTTTTACTGTCTGGCATCGAGACGTGCGAGTCGGTGGTACGTTCGTAGGTACAAACGCCCGTGGGCAATCGCCGGAGTGGAATGACTCGGGTCGTCGAGCGAAGTCTTTCCGAATAGCTTGTATTCCGGTGAAGCCGCTACGACGACAACGTCGCCCGACTCGCTGATACAGTAGATTTTACCATCGATACAAATCGGCGAACCACTGTAATTTCCGCCGACTCGCTTGGCCCAAACCTCGTTGCCGGTTGCTAATTCAACACAAGCAACGATTCCCTCATCACTCCATTCGTAAAGATGATCCCCATAAACGATGGGCGTTGGGACATAGGGGAGCTTCCGTTCCCGCGTCCAACGGATGCGATCTGCCGGTTTGATATCCGGTTTGTTTGTCGGATCGACCGCGATCTGGAGCACGCCGTACCGCCCACCCTGTCCGCAGGATGCGATAATCAGTCCGCCTCCATAAACGGGCGAAGCCACCGTGCGAAGCGGAAACTCGCCCGCTCTCCAATTCACCGTTCCGGTATGGGGATCGAGGCCGGTGACTCCCATCGCCCCGCTCACGCAGATGAGCTGTGGATCCTCTTCGCCTTCTTGCAGCACTAACGGAGTGGCGTAGGAGGTCTTTCGCATGTCCCGCAGGATGCTCCATCGGGTTTGTCCGGTTGCGCGATCGACTGCGATGATCGAACTCGGTCCCATTTGGTCGTTAGGAATGATGACCAGGTCTTCAAAGATGATCGGTGAGACCCCCAGACCATGCTGGCTTTCGAAATTGCCCAGATGGCGACGCCACATCAAGTTTCCGTCAAAGTCATAGGCTGCCAATGCAAATTGTTCTTTGTCCGCGAACGCAACGTAAACACGTTCACCGTCCGTCGCCGGGCTACTGGATGCCCAACTGTTTTTCACATGTTTATGGCTGCGATTCATTCCGACCTGTTTGGACCAGATTTGGTCGCCGGTCTCGGTGTCGATGCACAAGAGGTATCGAACTGCGCCTTCGTCAACGGCAGAAGTGACGAACAGCCGGTCTTGCCAAATGACCGGAGAGGAGTGGCCAACGCCGGGCAATTCCACATTCCATGCGTAGTCACCCGGACTCCAGCTTGTGGGGATGCCCGTCTGGGAGCTGATGCCCTCACCATTCTCGCCGCGAAACCTGGACCAATTCTGGGCCGAGGTCGTGTCGACAAATACAGCATTGATAAACAGCAATAAAGTACACAGCAGGCGCACATGCGTCATTACGAGATACTCCGGTGAGAGTTTTCAACAGCGAATCGTGTCCGCGGGGGTTGCCAGTTCGCATGCCGACATTTCACGATTGTTTGACTCACGGACCGAATGAGAAACTTTATAGGTTGGATCGTGTGTCAAAATTTCGGTCCACTATGTGTCCGTATGGCGTTGCCATGGAATTCGAACTTTCCCAAACCGCCCAATCATAGAATGACTGAACAATTAGGTGAGTTCAAGCCTGTTTGAGCTTAGCGAGGCAGCACCTGTTGGGGGATTGGTTCGAATACCCTTGCTTGAATTACTCCGGGTCGAGTATCTTGAAGGGGCGAAGTTGGCACCACCGAAATGGGCAATTGATCTGTAATTTTCCGCCGCGCTTCGCCCCAACAAATCATTTCCACATGGCGGGCCGATACCTTTGGTTTCCCGGTTCGTCATGCGCTAATCGTGCTGGTATTGGCGTTTGATATCGGCCATCGGAGACGGACTCAGAACCGCGAAATTAATGGCACCCGACCGAACCGGCGCTCGTGAACCCAATCTCGATGAGAACCATCTGGCCTATCTCATCGTGCGGGACGGGCAAAAATGGCGTGATGTTTTTCGGTTGATGCCGGGACAGATAACGACTGTCGGCAGGGCGCCCAACAACCGTGTCGTTCTCCGCGACGAGATTTGTAGCCGTGACCATTGCGAACTCTATTTCGATGGAAAACGGTGGATCCTGCGCGACTTAGGCAGTCGCAATGGCACTTCGATTAATGGGCGGCGCGTTTCCGGCGAATGGCCACTGGAGAATGGGCAACTCATTCAAATCGGATCCTGTTTACTGGGATTTGCATACGATCTTTCGCAATCGTTTCCCGAATTCGAAGAACCGGATGTCATCGAGAGTCGGACGGTGACGGCGGCCGGGATGAGCGTGCTGGATAGTCCGTTCGGCGCAGATGAACCAGATATTCTGCATCGTCGCCGGAAGACGCGGTTTCAACCGGGTGGTCTTGCTGCCGGCCTGGGACGTGACCCGACCAGCCATGAATTGGCCAAGCTATACCGTTTGGCGATTGAAATGGGTGCAGCGAAGGATCTTTCGCAGCTTGCAAACGTTGTCATGGACAGCCTGTTTTCGAGGACGTGTGCCGATGCTGGCGCGATCTTGCTGCTACCAACGGTCGAGGAGACGGAGCCCGCACCCGAGCAACTCGAATCGTACGCCGTGCGTTCACTGAGCGAGCATCCTTACCAGGTCATCTCGGAGTTTTTAGTCGAAAACGTGCTGACACATCCCGAGGCTGTTCTCGCTCGAGACGTGGCCGACGACAGCCGTCTTGCGAGTCGTGATAGTCTGGGAGAGATTCACGCGAAAAGTGTGATCTGCGCGCCGATTCGATTCGAACAAAACGTGTACGGTGCCATCCATCTTTACACCAGCAACCCGGAAACACCGTTAGAGCCTGATGATTTGGAATACACGCTGGCTGTCGCCGATCAATTGGCGGTGGCATTAGAGAATCTGAATGAGCGGGAATCGTTGGCGGATGGGATCGCGCGCATTCAGGATGAGAACGAGACTCTCCGACGTCAGCTTGAAATCGACAGTGAATTGGTCGGGGAAAGCCCGGCGATGCAGGAGTTGAGAGAAACGATCGCGCGGATTGCCCCGACCGATGCCACTACCCTCGTGCGAGGGGAAAGCGGCGTCGGGAAGGAGCTTGTGGCCAGGGCAATTCATTTCAACAGTGGCCGTCGTGGTGGCCCACTCGTCTGCATGAATTGTGCGGCGCTGGCCGAGAATTTACTGGAAAGCGAACTCTTCGGTCACGAGAAAGGGTCCTTCACTGGAGCGACAGAACGAAAGATCGGCAAGTTTGAGCAGGCCGACACGGGAACGTTGTTTCTCGACGAGGTTGGCGAAATGGATTTGGGCATCCAGGCCAAATTCCTGCGCGTGCTCGAGGGGCACACCTTTGAGCGGATCGGTGGGCGTACGCCGATCACCGTCGACGTGCGCGTTGTTGCGGCCACGAATCGAGACCTCCAAAAGGCTGTCGAAGAGGGGATCTTTCGGAGTGATTTGTATTTTCGGCTATTTGTCGTCGACGTGCCCGTGACGCCTTTGCGACAGAGACGCTCGGATATTCCGATTCTCGCGAAATATTTTCTCGATCGGTTTGCAGAAAAGACAGGGAGACGGGTCGGTCGGTTTAGCGATGCCGCCATGAAAAAGCTCGAGGCGTACGATTGGCCGGGCAATGTTAGGGAACTTCAAAACACTGTTGAAAGAGCAGTGATTCTATGTACAGATGAGATCGTCCAGCCCGAAGGGATTCAGCTTTCAGGGTTGGGAGCTGCTCAGGTGGAGGAAGTTGTTCCGGCATCGCCAGACGAATACCGCGCCGTCACCCTGGAGCAACTTGAGCAGGAGCACATTCTGCAGACGTTGGAAGAGACCAAATGGAATAAGTCGCAAGCGGCACAGATCCTGGGGATTGAACGATCCACTTTGGATCGCAAACTGAAGAGATATCAGGTAAATCGGCCCAACAAACAATAAATGGAGAATTTGGAGCAAGCGATTGCTCGTTTCCGTATGAAGTTTGTCAAAATTCCCTATTTTTTTGTTGACAATCGGCCCGCGCTCCCCAAAAATTCGTAGCAGAAAACAACATCCCGCCTGTGACAATGCCTGCCTGAACGAAGTCCTTCCTCAAAGTATTCCGGCTGAGCAACGACCCAAGAGATGCCGGTCGAAAGAATACGATCTCGCGCTTAGGTGTGCGTACTGGCGGATGGAGTCTACAGTATCTGAAATGTTTCAGATTTCTGTTTCAATCACAGATTGATTTGGAGTGAGAGGAATGTCGATTACGTTCGAGGATTCTGATGCCCTCGTTGCTGATGCCGGGTTGGAAGTTGGGGAATTCACTGGTGAGTTCGAAATGCCCTTCGAAGAGGATGATTTCGAGGCGTTGGGCGTCAACCCATTGACACCGACTCCCGCAAAGCCCGGCTCTGAGGAAAAAGTCACGATGTTAGCAGCGCGCTATGCGGCTGGTTTGCCGTTGTGGCACAACGACGACTGCTACGATCATGGACCGCGTGAAAGGGATTTGATGGGACAATAACCGTCCGACAAATCAGCGCCAAAACTGATGACGGGCTCCCGTGACTGCCGAATCGCGAATTTCGCTATTCGGCAAAGATTTCGGGAGCCCGAGCCTTTCTTTGCCCACAAAAATGCCGCGCTTGAGCGCTGGTCGTGAGTCGTTCTCGAGGCCCCCTGGAACAATCGCATTCGACCGAGGGCCAGACCGCACCAACGAAGATTCGCCCAACGCTTACAGGTCGATAATCTCGGTAACTTCCAGTTTGAGCGTGCCCCGCGGTACTTCGACCTCGACCGAATCCCCCACTTTCTTGCCGATCAGACTACTTGCCAGCGGACTGCTGGTGAGGATTTTCATGACATCGCCGGTGTAATCTTCCTCGCCGGGGCCGACAAACTCGTACTGTTCTTCGGATCCGTCGTCCAGGTCCTTAACGGTTACCTTCGATCCAAAGGTAACGACTCCCTTGGGTAAGGTGGACTTGTCGACGATTTCGCTGTTTGCGAGTTTGGTCTTCAATTGGTTGATCTTCGCCTGCAACATGCCCTGCGCTTCGCGTTGGCCATGGTACTCGGCATTTTCGCTTAGGTCGCCTTCGGCGCGGGCCTCTGCAATCTTCTCAGCGATCTTCGGCATCTCGTCTTCTTCGAGACGGCGGATCTCTTCGCGAAGATTGTTGTAGCCTTCTTGAGATATCGGATGCCGTTCCATGGCAATTGTCCTCCCGTAATCAAAATGTGATGCATGCGGTCTGTTCGCCCAGCGATTATAGTCTCATCGGTCGAAACAACGCTATGCGACCTCTGTCCACGACTGCGACTGGGCGCTGCTCAACACGGCATCGCAAATTTTTTGAGTTTCTAATGCGTCCCGGAATGTTGGCGAAGCGGCCTGACCCGTAGCCAGTCCCTCCAAGAAGTCGGCAACCTGATGGACGAAACTGTGCTCATAACCGATCTGCAAACCGGGGACCCACCAATGATCCATGTAAGGATGATCGCCGCCGTGATCGGTCACGTGGATGGACCTCCAGCCCCGTACTCGTTCGTCGTCATCGTAATTGAAGTATTCAAGGCGATGCAGGTCGTGTAGGTCCCATTTGAGAGATCCTTTTTCGCCATTGATTTCGAATGTGTAAAGCGCCTTGTGCCCGCGCGCGTATCGGGTCGATTCGAACAAGCCGAGTGAACCATTTGAGAACCGACACAAGAACGCACAGGCATCGTCGATTTCCACCGGTTCTTTTTTACCGGTGAGATTATGCATCCGCTCTTTGACGAACGTTTCGGTCATGGCGTTCACCGTCGAGATTCGACCATTGAGCCAAATCGCCGTGTCGATGCAATGCGCCAAAAGGTCGCCGGTTACTCCGGAGCCGGCTGCTGCCGCGTCGAGGCGCCACAGCGCTGCGCCGCCTTGTGGTAAGTCTTCCGCGATTGTCCAGTCTTGAAGAAAGTTGGCACGATAATGGAAGATGCGTCCCAAGAGACCATCGTCAATCATTCGCTTGGCCAACGTGACGGCTGGGACGCGGCGATAGTTGTACCACACCATGTTGGGCACACCGGCCTTTTCGATGGCTTGGCACATGCGCTCGCCCTGTTCGGCATCGATCGCCAGCGGCTTTTCACACAGCACCATCTTGCCGTTTTCGGCTGCGGCCGTGGCGATTTCTTCGTGCAGATTATTCGGGACGCAAATATCAACCGCATCAATGTCGTCACGCGCGATCAATTGCTTCCAATCGGTTTCGATCGACTCGTAGCCCCAATTTTCTGCGAAGGCTTTCACGCTTTCTTCATTTCGAGCGCAGGCAGCCTTGAGGACTGGCCGATATTCTAAGTCGAAAAAATCGCTCACGCGCTTGTAAGCATTTGTGTGTGCCCGGCCCATGAAACCGTAGCCGATCATTCCAATGCGAAAGTCCTTCGCCATGGTGCTGCCTCTTCTCTCTTTGTTTGCTGAATCCAACGGTGGTTCTAGAAGATTGTTTCGTTTCTCGATCAAGCGCCACTACGAGGAATCACCAAGTGGCGCTCTTGTTTTGCCTTAGGCGTCCCAGCCGTGGGCGTCCCGAACCTGGGACATCACGTCGAGGATTGTATTCCAAGTCGAGGGGGTTTCGAGCATTTCGTTGGGGAACATGCAACCGTCCCAGCAGATATGTTGAATCCCGCGTTGTTGCGCATCTTTCAGCCAATACGCGGAACATTTCACGATGTCCAACTTGCCATTCGGATCGTCTGCCGGGCAGTGACGCCCCGTTTTGTCGTGACTGCCCGTGCCATGGACCGAACCGTCATTCTGTGCGACGTGAAAATCGATGGTCCAAGGCCGCAGAGCGTCGGTCATTTTCTCATAGGCGGCCCAAAACTCGTCTTCAGTGTACCCATCCTTCAGAAGCGCGTGCTGTTCTGCGTTGTAGCCGAGCAGGTACAGGTAAGTATGAGCGAGGTCCGCTTGGAATCCGACCGTCTCGGGCATGTCGACCGCTTCCAACAGATCGACCATGTCCTTCCACGAGTGCATACCGCCCCAGCAAATCTCGCCTTCGGCCGCAAGACGCTCCCCATGATCGGCCGCCACCTTAGCAGCTTCACGAAAAGTTGCGGCGATCATTTTCGTGCTTGCCTCGGGGTCTTCTGCCCAGGCTTCGGGGCTCGCAGCCGAGTCGATTCGAATGACTCCGTACTTTCTGACACCGTGTTCGTTAAAGACCTTTGCAATGCGGCAGGCTTTTTCGACAGCCAGGACGAATTTCTTTCGGGCCTCTTCGTCGCCCATGGCTGAATCGCCGACGGTTCCTGGCCAAACCGGTGCGACTAAAGAGCCGACGGCCAGGTGATTGGCTGCGATACTGTCGGCGATAGCTTTTAAGTCGTCGTCGCTCGCATCGGGATCGGTATGTGGGTGAAACAAGAAATAATCCACCCCGTCGTATTTGATGTCATCGACCTCAGCGCCGGCCGTCAATTCCACCATTCTTTCCAGGCTGATCGGTGGATGGTCTGTTCCTTCTTCCTTGCCGACCAGGCCTGGCCACATCGCATTGTGAAGTTTTGGAAATGACTTGGAATGGTCGCTCATAACGTTTTCTCTCTTTGATTAAGATTCAGACATGTGTCGGAAAGTCATCCGCAATGTCGACGATGAAGCCCAATGTCACATTATTTTTTGTGATCGCCGACCACCAGTGCATCCGGCTGAGCATCCGGGCCAAAGCCGCGGCAGAGGGTGTGACGATCGAGAATACCGCCACCTTCTGTCAGCGCGTCGGCGGCCAGTTGCGCGACGTTTGCCATGTTGTCACCTCAGCAGTTGAATTCAATCAATTTTATTCCGCGGATATTGGCGCCAATCTTCAAATGATTTGCGGCCAACACGTTAGATCGGATTCGCCATTGTGACCATTTCCTGTCCCTTTGAAAAGTCTCAGCCGGATGATCATGCGACTCGAAGAATGAGAGGCATTTCGTCGAATCGATTTGCTACTTCCGAGGGGTTTGCCGTTCGTTCCGTACGTTGGGGAAGAACTCAAACCGTTTGCATACGAAGGGGCGCAATTGCTCAGTACAGGTGTCAAAATGCTCGTCTCAAGACTGTTTCCTCGCAAAATGGCTTGGGGCGTCCGTGAACCCTATTCGGCGATCCCTTGTCGGCTTGATTGACCGGAATAGAATGGAGGAGTCACGTGGATTCGGATGCAGCAACAAAGCCGATAGTTTTTGCGCCTTCGCAAATGTCGACACGAGTGCCCTGTTTGGCATGAGTTTGGTGTCGCGTCTGCCGTATCCACAAAGAGTCCTGAAGGATTCGGACTCCGGCCGCATTGTTCAATCCAAGAAACAAAGTTTGACGCAACACGAACCAGGTCAAAAAACATGACACGCGTCGCAATACTCGGTGCCACTGGCTACACCGCCTTGGAACTTATCAAGATCCTTTTGCGGAACCCAGAGGTCGAGATTACCGCTCTCACTAGCCGCCAAAAAGATGCTCCGCATGTGCACGCAGTCCATCCCAGTTTACACAGTCGAATTGATTTAAATTGTGAGGATTTAACTCCGCAGCAGGTGGCTGGCCGGGCGGATTTCGTATTTTGCGCACTTCCCCACGGTGCCAGCACGGCCGTCATTCCCGAACTCTTGGCGGGCGGCTGCCGAGTAATCGATTTGAGTGCAGACTACCGTCTCAGCGATCCCGGCGTCTACGAGGAATGGTACGGACTGGTTCATACCGATCCGACTCGGCTCGGGAGCACTGTGTATGGGCTTCCGGAATTGTGGGCTGACAGAATTCCCCAGGCTGATCTGGTAGCCAACCCGGGATGCTACACAAGTACGTCGATACTCGGTCTGGCTCCGTTGTTGTGCCAAAACCTCATTGACGCGACTGGCATTTGTATCGATGCCAAGAGTGGTGTCTCCGGCGCGGGGCGATCACCCAAAATGACCACGCTGTATCCCGAGTGCAACGAAAGTATTTCGGCCTATGGCGTTGGTCGACACCGGCATACACCGGAAATCGATCAAGTACTTACGGATGTCAGCGGACAGAATGTCGAAGTGGTCTTTACGCCGCATTTGGTACCTATGGACCGTGGCATCTTGTGCACAATGTATACGCGGCCCAAAACCACTGTTGCTGAGGACGATGTTCTCGATGCGATGCGCGAGTATTACAAGGGCAAGCCGTTCATTCGAGTCGTGGACCATCTTCCTGCGACAAAGGATGTAGCGTACTCGAACTTTTGCGACATGACCGTCCGAATCAGTCGCGGGTTCCTGATTGTGCTATGCTGCACGGACAATCTCATCAAAGGGGCAGCGGGAGTCGCCGTTCAGAATTTCAACCTCATGGCCGGTTTTGAAGAAACGACGGGACTACTCCCTGTTTAAATTTTTTCCAATCCGGTGGGCATGAGCCGGATCAACGACATTCTCTCGCCGAGGTCGCCCAGGATGGAAATTGCCGCGTCACTGCCAAAAGGATTTCAAACCGCCGGCGTTCATTGTGGTATCAAGCCCGACGCAGAGCTTTTGGACTTGGCGTTGTTCGTATCTGACAGCCCCTGTATCGCTGCGGGTGTTTTTACCCAAAACCGAGTTTGCGGTGCTCCCGTTCAACTATCGCGCGACCGCGTCCCTTCCGATTCCATCCGAGCGGTGGTCATCAATTCCGGCAACGCCAATACGTGCACGGGCGAGCGTGGGTTGCGCGACGCCCGGCAAATGACCGAGCGATTGGCGAATCAAATCGGCTGCGAAGACGAATCAGTTTTAGTCTGTTCGACGGGAGTTATCGGGCATTTTCTTCCGATTGAAACAATCCTTTCGGGCATCGAGCAGGCCTCGACACAACTGGGGCGGGCCGATTCGAATCTATTGAATTCCGCACGCGGGATGATGACGACTGACACAGTCCCGAAGCTGGCGATGCGGGAAGTCGCATTGGGCGGCGCGACCGCTCGGGTTACGGGAGTTTGCAAGGGGGCTGCGATGATTGCCCCCAATATGGCCACAATGCTTGCGGTCATCATGGCTGACGCTGCTCTGACAACGGACCAGGCGGATAAAGCATTGCGGCACGCTGTTGACGAGAGTTTCAATTGCATCAGCGTTGAAGGTCATACGAGTACAAGCGATACGGTTCTTTTGCTGGCGAATGGGGAGTCGGGCGACAAGTCGCTTAACGAAGTCGATTTCGATGCGATTCAAACAGCAATTGACGAAGTCGCGCTCGAATTGGCGAAATCCATTGTTGCTGATGCTGAAGGGGCCGATCATACGATCACAATCAATGTCACGGGGGCTCCAAATCGTGAGCAAGCGCAGCGAATGGCCCGAGCCGTCGCCAATGACGTGCTCGTCAAAACGGCGATCGCCGGCTGCGATCCCAATTGGGGACGAATCGTTTCCTGTTTGGGTCGCCTCGGCATTGAATTGGATGAACGTGATATTACGTTGCAAATTAACGATGTCACGATCTTCGAACGAGGGAATCCGGTCGAATACGACGAAACATCGCTCTCGCAACAAATGCGTGCCGAACGCAATGTGTCGATTGATCTATTGCTTGCACTTGGAGATGGGACTGCTCGATTCTGGACAAGCGACTTAACGATGGAGTACGTACGGCTGAATTCAGAATACACAACTTGAGATGCCCTTGGTTTTGAAGCCGATGATCGGAATCGCGGGCATCCGATAGGGCCGTTTTGGAAATGGGTGATCAGGGCACATTGATAACGAAGGACTCGGCTAGACCTGACTAGTTGTGCTGTAGCGGCTGGTGCACTATGAATTGCGCCGAAAACAGCGCGATCGTCGCGAAATCAAATCTGGACATGGTCTAGCCGCTACGAGAATCCAATTCCTTTGGTTGCCCGACTTGCAGGATTTGGTCAGGGGAAGCGATGATGCTCAGGATTTGAAGCGGTATCTAAAACTTCATCATTTTTGAGTGAATTGATCTCGCCGAGCAGGGAGCCCAAGCGAATAGTGATAGGGAAAAGTGAATCTGATCTTTCCGAGGCTGTCGAATCGGAAACTCAAAAGATCGGGCAGCACTTATGGAGCCATCTTTCACGGCGGACTGCTTCGATCTTCGAGCGGCGTTGGTGGGATGATCGCATTTTGTCCTGGGCGATGGCCGACGAGTCGGTCAAAGTGCAGATCTTCCGGTTTGTCGATGTCTTGCCGATGTTGCGGACTCACGAATCGGTCACTCGTCATTTGCAGGAATACTTTGAGGAAGTCGACCAGCACTTGCCTGGCGCCGCTCGATTGGTGCTCGACTATTCTCAGCCGAATTCTGTGTTGGGTAAGGCCTTGGCCTACAACGCCCGGACCAACGCCCGCCGGATGGCTCAGCGGTTTATTGCTGGTACGAATGTCGACGAAGTGGTTCAGGCGGTGGCCAGAATTCGCAAGCAGGGATTTGCATTTACGCTCGATTTGCTGGGCGAAGCCATCATCAGCGAACGTGAGGCCGATGCCTACCAGCAGGCCTACCTGGAGCTGATTACCGGCATGGCACCTCAGGTCAATAGCTGGCCAGAAGACGTGCTGTTGGATTGTGACGAACAGGGGCCGATTCCCCGCGTCAACGTTTCGTTGAAGCTGTCGGCATTGTTCAGTCAATTCGATCCGGTCGACCCGGAGGGCACTGCAGTTGGCGTGCAAAGTCGCTTGCGGCCGATCCTCAGAGCGGCAATCGAGCATGACACCTATGTGCATGTCGACATGGAGCAGTACGCCTATAAGGATTTGACACTGCAAATCTTTAAGGAAACTTTGCTTGAAGAGGAATTCCGTGAGTTTCCCAACGTGGGAATCGTCATCCAGACCTACTTGCCAGATGCACGGCAAGATTTGGAAGACCTGCTGGATTGGGTCCAGCGCCGGGGAACACCCATTTGGGTGCGTCTGGTGAAAGGGGCTTATTGGGATTACGAAACGGTGATTGCTGCTTCGCGCGGATGGCCCGTTCCCGTCTACCAACAAAAATGGCAGTCGGATGACAATTTCGAGTCCCAGACTCGATTTCTGATGGAGAACTATCAGTGGTTAAAGCCGGCACTCGCTTCGCACAATTTGCGGAGTTTGGCTCATGGAATCGCCTGGGCGAAAACGCTGAACGTGCCGACGTCTGCCTACGAGATTCAGATGCTATACGGGATGGGGGGCGAACAAGCGCAGTTAGTTGCCGAAATGGGCCATCGTGTTCGAATCTATACTCCGTTTGGCGAACTGATCCCCGGAATGGCCTACTTGGTGCGACGATTGCTCGAGAATACGTCGAATGATTCGTTTCTGCGCCATAGTTTTGCAGAAAACGTATCGATAGAGGATTTGCTTATGAAACCGTCTGATGTGGGGGCCTCGCAGCCGACAATTGAAGAGGATGAGCCTGCTCGATTCCGAAACGAGCCGTTGACAGATTTCAGCTTGGAAAGCTCGCGGGTGGCCATGCAAGAGGCCCTGCAAAGGGTCGAGGATTCTGTTGGTGGAGAATACCCGTTGGTCATCGGCGGGAGACGCGTCGAATCGAAGCGTATTCTGTCGAGCCGAAACCCCTCCCATTCCCAACAAGTGATCGGACATGTCGCATCAGCGACTCCAGATCATGCCGTTGAGGCAATTCAGGCGGCTCGTCGTGCCTTTCGAGAGTGGTCGGCTGTGGAACCGAAATACCGGTCGGAATATCTGAAGTTGATGGCTGCAGAGATGCGCGATCGACGATTCGAATTGGCGGCATGGGAGGTTTACGAATGCGGAAAGCCTTGGGCTGAGGCCGACGCCGATGTTGCAGAAGCGATCGACTTTTGCGTTTACTACGCCCAGCAATGCGAGGAGATGTCGCTGCCGAGGCAATGCGATGTTCCGGGTGAAGAAAATACTTATAGCTATCGACCGCGTGGAGTCGCAGTTGTCATCGCACCTTGGAATTTTCCGCTGGCCATTTTGACCGGAATGACCGCGGCGGCGTTGGTCACTGGAAACACGGTTGTTATGAAACCCGCCGAACAGTCATCGGTTGTCGCGTCGAAACTGATGGAGATCGTCGAGACTGCGGGCATTCCAGATGGCGTTGTGAATTATCTCCCCGGTGTGGGAGAAGAGATCGGTCCAGAACTAGTCGGCAGTCCCGAGGTCGACCTGATTGCGTTTACTGGTTCACGTAGCGTGGGATTGGCAATCAATCGTGTCGCTGCGGAAATCGACAGCCGGCAGACTTCGGTCAAACGCGTTATCGCCGAAATGGGTGGCAAGAACGCCATTATCATTGATGACGACGCCGACCTTGACGAAGCCGTCCTTGGGGTTGTCGAGAGTGCTTTCGGATACTCGGGCCAGAAGTGCTCGGCCTGTTCACGGGCAATCGTGTTGGCCGATGCCTACGAGGCTTTTTTGGAGCGATTGATCAATGCCACGCAAAGCCTCAAAGTCGGTCCAGCTGAGTTGCCGGGTACATCCGTCGGGCCCGTCATCGATGAAGAGGCGCTAACGCGAATTCAGGATTACATAGAGATTGGAAAGGACGAATGCCAGCCTGCGACGGCATGTCCCATCGACGATCTCTCGGATGAAGGCTATTTCGTCGGGCCGCATATCTTCACCGATGTCGATCCCGACAGCCGATTGGGGCAAGAAGAAATATTTGGTCCGGTGCTGGCCGTTATGAAGGCCAACGATTTAAGCGAGGCATTCGCAATTGCCAACAATACCGATTTTGGCTTGACCGGCGGGATTTTCAGTCGCAGCCCGGCGCATCTCAAGCGGGCCCGCAGTGAATTTCACGTGGGAAACCTGTATCTGAACCGCGGAATTACCGGTGCACTGGTCGACCGACAGCCATTCGGTGGCTTCAAGATGTCTGGAATCGGCACAAAAACGGGAGGCCCCGATTACCTGCGAGAGTTTGTGATTCCGATCAACGTAACGGAAAACACGATGCGCCGCGGTTTTGCTCCACCGCCGGACGAAGAGAATTAATCGAATTATTGGCCCGGACTGCTGGTCGCAAATCTACACCGAACATGTGGCGCCGGGTCCAGAATTGATCTCGCGACGATCGAGTTGTTTTCGACGCAATACGCAGTGGGCGAGCCGGTATAGGACAACTCGACATGCTCTACAGCGTATTACGCTGACTTGTGGCCGCGATCATCGCGTTTCGTTCTACGAAAGCTGGCTCCCACGAGCCAGAAACACGCCCACGAGAAAATTAAACCGCTCTAGTGCTGGAATAAGAATTCCTTGGAATTCAGAATTGCCCAGCCGATGTCCTCAAGCGCGAGTCGACGATCTGACGAAGCGGAAATGTGAGCGAGCGCGGCGTTCATTTCCGACTCGCTGGGATTACGGCACAATGCGGCCATGTAGAGGTCGCAGATGATTTTTTTGTCGGAATTTCCGGTTTCGATTCCCCGAGCAATTCGGCCATTGTCGTCACGAAGTTTGTTGTGTACGACCGGCCCGTTGATCATCTGCAGTGCCTGTGACAGATTCGATTCGGTTGATCGCTCGCATTCGCATGCCATTTCGCGTTGAGGTTGGCCAAATATCTTCAGGAAATAATGGTCCGTAGGGGGGTCCGGCAGGCTGACTGCGCGTAGGTTTTTGGGGACGCCGCGAAACTGCTCGCCGACGTCGGTGACTTGGCAAATTGCGTCGAGCAGTTGTTCAGCCCCGAGCAAGCGTGTCGTCGCGTGCGAGGCGTAGACATCATCGTCGCTGTTAAAGCGATTCTTGTTCGAACTAAGCTGGTAGGTCCGGCTGTTCATGATGGCGCGGACCACCCATTTCTGACTAAATCCGTTTTCAACAAACTGGCTCGAAAGTTCGTCAAGCAATGCCGAGTTCGACGCAGGATTCGAATCCCGAAAATCGTCGACCGGTTCGACGATGCCGCGACCCATCAAATGGCCCCAAATGCGATTGACGGCTGCTTTCGCAAAGAACGGGTTTTGCGGGCCGGTTAACCAATCTGCGAAGACACGCCGGCGATCTGCCCCTTCGGGCACGTCGACATCGCCCTCAAGCAGCAAGTGAACCTTCATCGTCTCGCCTGTGCGCGGTTGTTTGATTTCACCGTTCGGTTGCACATAAATAACTTCGTCGCCAGCCGCAGAACCAGGAGTTCGGCCGACCCGTGCAAAGGCTGCGGCAATCCCGTAGTAATTGTCCTGTGTCCAGCGCTCAAAAGGATGATTGTGACACTTGGCACATTGAATCCGAATTCCCAGAAATAGCTGTGCAGTCGTTTCCGTTGCATCTTGGGGATCTCGACTGGCTCGCCAGAAATTCGCGGGCGGGTTTTCGTAAACGCTGCCTTGCGCTGTTAATAATTGATTGGCAAACTGATCGAGTGGAGTGTCATTGCGGATGTTGTCGTAGAGCCACCGATGGAATTTAAAGGCTCCGCTTTTTCGCAACTTCTTGGAATTCGATCGCAGGACATCGGCCCATTTGAGAGTCCAAAATTCTGCGTAATCGTCCGTGTCGAGGATGTGATCGATGAGCGCCTGGCGTTTTTTGGGGTCGGAGCTTTGTAGGAAGGCCCGAGTTTCGTCGATCGATGGTAGGCGGCCGGTTGCATCGAGGTAGGCCCGGCGCAGGAATTCTTCGTCGGAGCACAATTCCGATGGAAGAATCTGTAATGTCTCCAGTTTTTCGAAGACCAACTCGTCGATGAAATTGTTTTCCGGGGGATTACTCCACGCGAAGCCCTCGATATCTTCGAGAAATGTAATATTGCTGGTCGCCATCTTATCAAGGTAGCGGGCCAGAATTGCGGTTTCCCCACGACCGGTCTTGTCGACCAAGCCGCTCTCGGAAACCGATGCTGCAGATTCGTTCGAAGAACTGAATGCCGTCAACGCTGTCAAATCGCGGACTGTGCCGTCGCTGAAATGACCTTGAACATACAGTTGTTGCTCGGCCGCGTCGTTGCGCAAGACCTGATGCTGCGGATACACTTCAATCCGCAACAGGTCAGGAACATCGTCGGCATCCAAGCGGAGACCCTCGGAGATCCACCCGTGGAGAACAACATAGGCAGGGTCACCTTTGGTCAGCCGACGACCGCCACCATGGGCCACCTGCATCAGCGGCTTCTTCAGAATCAAGCTTTCAGCAGGATCCATGACATTTGTGCGCCTGCCGAATGCTTCTGTACGAAGTGTCATGATATCGAGCGGTGGATCATAGCCTCGCAGCGACAGGCGAAATCCTGCTTTACCGGACGGCGATCCGTGGCAGGCACCCATATTGCAGCCGGCTTTGGTTAATGCGGCTAAAGTTTCATTCTTAAAACTGACAGGCGTGTGCTGGTCGAATTGCTTCACATGAACCGTGGCATTGGCGCGTAAGTTTCCGAACCTTGCAGTAATCGTTGCAGTTCCGTTTGAAACAGGAATTGCAACGGAATCGACAACTTTGACGACTCCCGGTGCCGACGACACAAATTGAACCTCGTGCGTCAGATCGCGAACATCGTGTGAGTTGAGCTTTCCAGTCAAAACCAATTGTTGGCGCGCGCGATTCCCGATGAGTTCCATGCGAGCGGGTTTCAACTCGAGTGCCGACAGATTCGATTGCTCGACATCCGCGATGGCATTCGAAGTCATTGCGATCGTTAAAAACAAAGGCCAAGCCGTCGCAATTATTGGGAGACGTTTGCGGAATTTTTCGAGCATCACTCATCATCTCCGATCATGAGAGTCGGTTTCGTGAAGTCGTCCGGCTGGAATGAAAAATGACGGTCCAGTCATGATTCGCTTGATTCTTGTCGAGGCTTCGGCGGTCGCAGTTATTCAATAACTAAAGTCAGCGGTGGGGAACTGGCGTTGAGCGTCTGCTTCCCCGATTTGGCTTGGGCTTTGACGACAATTCCCTTTTTCTCACCTTGGGCTGCATCTTGTGCTGCCTGCAGGATTAATTCAACCTCACTCTGCTGAGCAGCTAGTGTGACAGGTGCTGCGACTACACCGTCGGGAAGTTTCTCGAAACGAAGTTCCACTGGCCCCTCAAAAGCATCATTTCGTGTGACCTTTATCGCTAACGCCAACTCCTCTCCCCGGCGGACTCGATTGTTGGTGTTTCGTACGCTGATCTTCAGGGCCTGTTGTAGCTGCAAAACGACGCCCGGGGACGGGTAGGTGATGGAGTCCTTGTCTTTCTTTAAAGTCCCGGTGAGAACGGCCGTAAATTCACCCAATTTGGCCTTGTCGGTCGCTGTAAATGTGACGCTTGTTTGTGTCTTATCCTTGGGGATGGGTTTGGCGTCGATCGTCACTCCCGCCGGCAAGCCATTGCCATCGCCGGATGCGGCAATCGTAATCTCCCCCTCGACGCCGTCATTTCGTTGAACATCGACTTGCACAGTCTTCGTCAGCAATGGTCCGAAAGTAATCTTGGATTCCCGAGCTTTGAGCGTGAACTCTGGCTCGGGAGCAACGCTGGCAATTGCAGCTGCGGTGAGTGGCTCCGGCGGCCATGGGAGGCCGTCGAGGACATTCTTGAGGGCCTGTGCAAATGATGCGGCCACGACGACGGTCTCATTTCCGATCTTTGCGCTGCCCGTTACTGCCACCGGGTAGGCAGTCTCTGACGAGGCCGACTCATTCGCTGACAATGTCAGAACTGCCGATGTTTGGCCCGGCCCGATAATGGTCGGGTGGGCATGAACGCCATCCGGCAACGATTTGGCTTCAATGGTGATTGGGCCGGAATAGCCGTTTCTCTGAGCATTGACTGTCACCATCGTTGTGCCGCGACGAGGGACATTCAAGGTATCGTTCAATGCGGTCAAAGCGAATCCGGCGTTGATGTCCTCGACGGTTACAAAATATGCGTGATCTTGGCCGCCACGGTGATGCAGGTCGCTGATTTCTAGAAAATATTCGCTGTCCTTGGGGGGATTGAAGTTGAGGATGGGATCGGAGACGCCGAAGTCTTGTACGCTGGCCAGTTGCTTTCCATTTGTATCGAGCAGCCGCAAATTGAGCGATGCCGGCGAGCCCTGTCGACGAGTCACACCCCGAATACGAACTTTGTTTCCCTTTTTCGCAGCAAATTTCACGTAATCGACGTCGCCGTCGCTGTCGATCCGGCCATGAAAGCTGGTTTCAGGTTGGACGTGGTTCGCGTCTGCCAA
Organism: Planctomycetaceae bacterium; assembly: GCA_028284485.1. Classification (GTDB taxonomy): domain Bacteria; phylum Planctomycetota; class Planctomycetia; order Planctomycetales; family Planctomycetaceae; genus JANQRQ01. The sequence goes on from JANQRQ010000174.1 coordinate 45,225, forward strand.
ACTGTTATTGGCCTCGTTTTCGATCATTTGTTCGAAGTCATTGACCGCGATGAGTGAAAATGCGCTGCTCATTCCGTTGATGCGCTTTGCGGCAATCGCAAACCAGTCTTTGGAATAGTCATCAGGAACAGCAAGTTTTACTGGGGCCACCTCGTCTGTCTCGGTGCCAGAAAACGAAACTGTTTGCCTGCTCCCCCGACGAACCGCCATCGGAAAGGGAACGGTGACACAGGGAAAATCGCCGATTCGCAGTCGAAAGAAATAATCCGGTCCGCCTTCGTATTCGATGTCCCGCACTTCGATGACGTAATCGTCTTCTTTTTCGAATGTCCAGCAGAGTCGACAATCGGAACGAAGCCCGGGTACGTCGTCGCTGTAGACGATTTCTCGGCCTTGGCCATCGAGGATGCGCATCATCGGATCCAGTTTGGAACCAAGTCGCCTCGCCAGCACCTCGATCGAAAGACGTTGATTCTGCTTCGCATGAATCTGAAAGTAGTTCCTACCCAATGGAGAAACGACACCGTCGACCGCAACCGGATGATCCAGCATTTGTGCAGTGGATTGAGATGCCGATCTTGCTTGCTGAGCGACAGTGGGCAGGTCGTCAACGGCAAACAGCCGGATTGGCGATATGCCGTTACCGCCGGAGGCACGCAAACCATAAATCCCCACTGGGGTACCGAGTGGGATTGTCAGGCGAAATCGCTTTTGATCGGCTGAAGGCTCTTTATCGGATTCGGACGACTTGGGGTGTGGTCCCAAGGTCGCTTCTGCAGGAAAGCTGGTCCAAAGCTGCTCGACGGCATTGATGTCCTTGCCGGTGAGTGTGATTTGAACTTCACTTCCCGGCCTTCCGCCGATTGGTTCGAGTGTGGAAATGACAGGAGGCGATGCTAATGCAAGATGAGCAGTCGCCGACATGGTGAATAGGGATCCGAGAGTAATCGTGCACATTACACTTCGTAGCATGGAGTGTGCTCCGCGACGTCGGCTAATTGGTATTGGCCGTCGAGTGTTATTTCGATTCGATTAACCAGCCGCTCGATGAGACAACGCAACAGACGATTTTCGGGCCGGAAACCTGTTACCTGTCCCAAGATTTCGGCAAGCGTCGGCTGTCAGCGGATTCGTAAATAGGCTGCGTCGCCCACTTCGGTGCGTCGTTTCATAAACGCCTATTGATGCAATTCATAATACGGACTGGCGGCTGCTGGCGTCAAAGCCAAAGTGGTGCGGCCGGGATGGCAGCGGTTGCGTTTGCCGTTCGTCCAACGGTGGCGTCGATTCGAACTGCTGGTCGGGTCAGAAGCCGCGCGAGTCGTCGGCGAAGTAGCCGCCGTCGGGCTCGTCGACTCGGCTGAGGTCGCCGAATCTCATGGATTCCTTCAGCCATGCCAAAGTCACCAATCCAGTTGGTCCACTGCGGTTTTTGGCCACAATTAAGTCCGCCTCGCCTGGTCGGTCTTCGGGATTGTAGGCGTCGGCCCGATGCAAGAACATGACCACGTCCGCATCCTGCTCGATGGAGCCACTTTCGCGCAAATCGGCCAACCGGGGACGTTTGTCTTCTCGCAATTCAACGCCGCGGTTCAACTGGGCCAATGCGATGACTGGAATATCCAATTCCTTGGACAAGAACTTCAAGCGACGACTGATGAGCGCGATTTGTTGTTCGCGCGGCGCGTTCTTGTCTTCCGGTTCGATCAACTGCAGATAATCGATAATGATCAAATCGAGTCGATCGCGGCGTTTTAATCGACGTGCGATGGCACCCATTTGAGCCATGGTACGTCCCGGTTGGTCGTCGATATATATCGACATTTCGCTCAGTTCGGATGAGGCCTGCATCAGCTGGTCGCGATCAGAATCCGTTAAGTCCCCAGCGCGAAGGTTGTGTCCATTGACTCGTGCGCGGATACAAAGCAGTCGTTCCGCAAGTTCCAACTTGGACTGCTCCAGACTGAAGAGCAGGACCGAGGCTCCGCCGTCGGCAGCTATCGATTCGGCAATATTGCAGATTAGGGCTGTCTTCCCCATGCTCGGGCGTGCCGCGAGGATCACCAATTCACTGCGCTGAAATCCGTTAAGTTGGCGATCAAGGTCGGAGAATCCGGAACCTAATCCGCTAATGGTGCCTTCCATTTCGAGCCGCTCTTTGATTCGGTCGAGCGTATCGAACAGGATATCGTTTAAAGCGATTTTCTCAGTCGACTCCTGCTGTTCCAGAATCTTAAAGATTCGTTGCTCAGCAGTTGCTAAGACGTCTTGCGTCTCGTTGTTGCCCTCGTAGCACTCGGTGAGGATTTCGTTACAAGCGTAGGTCAGGCTGCGTTGAATCCACTTGTCACGAACGATTTGGGCGTAATATTTGGCATGTGCGGCATGCGGAACGCTTTCCAAAACTTCAGCCAGATAGGGAATGCCTCCGACGTCGGTCAACTCTTGTTGGCGTTTGAGCTCTTCCGACAGCGTCACCGCATCGATGCCTCGCACACCGCTTTCGTGCAGCCGCCAAATGGCGGCAAACATTTTTTGGTGTGCATCGCTGTAGAAATAAGAGGGGCGAATGATATCGGCGATCTCGTCGATCACCTCGTTCATGACGAGAACACTGCCGAGTACGCCGCGTTCGGCATCGAGATTCTGTGGAGGAAGCTTGCTTGTCAGTGATTCCGATGCGGAGCGAGCAGTGGCCATAAATCACCCTCCGTGGCGGGTACGGGGCGGTCAATGCCGTCGCAATTTCAGATGCGATTCAGCGTGTTGAGCCGTTGATCCGCTCAGGTGGCCTAATTGTCGTCAACGATGTTTCTCTTGGTCGAGGCAGTCAGCAAACACACCGATTACGAGGCAGCCGCCGGGACGACCCAAACTTTCACCTCGGTATCGATCTCGGAATGAAGTTGAATCTTGACAGTATACATCCCGAGTTCCTTCAAAGGACCTTCCAAGCGGATGTGATCGGATTCAACAGCATACCCGGATGATTTGAGCGCCTGGCTGATGTCTTTGGCAACAATCGACCCATAGAGATGACCATCGGCATTCGCATTGGCTTCAAGGGTGACGCTGTATTTGCCCAACGCTGAGGCCAATTCCTTGGTTTCCTTCAAGCGCTGTGCCTGCAATTCTTCCAATCGGGATTGGTGCTTCTCGACCATTCGCTTGTTATGGTCCGTTGCAACCGTCGCTAGTCCCTGTGGGATGAGGTAGTTCCGTGCGTATCCTGATTTTACGCGAACGATATCACCGCGATTTCCCAGGGACGGAACATCCTCTGCGAGAAGAAGTTCTGTTGCGTTGCGTCTGCCGCCAGTGCTTGAAGCACGTTGTCTATTTCGAACCATGGTTTGTTGGTTTCTCAAATTGAGGATTCGTTAAAACGGAACTTCGTCGTCACCACCGGGTGTGTTGTCGTAAAACGATTCGTGCGGCTCGGGAGCTGATGGAGCGTTGTTTGGCGCCGATGGTGCGCCTCCGCCTCCGTCCCGTGGTCCGTCGGACCTTCCCCCCAGCATGGTCATGTTTTCGCCAACAACTTTCAGCTTGCTTCTTTTTTGCCCCGATTCCCGGTCTTCCCAGGTGTCGAGCTGCAGTCGCCCCTCAATCAAAATGGGGCGCCCTTTGGAGAGATACTCGCCGGCAACCTCGGCCTGACGCCCCCAAAGTGTGACGTCGACAAATGTGGTTTCTTCGCGGCGCGAGTTGGATTGTTTGTCGTACCAGGAGCGATTCACTGCCAGTCCAACCTCGGTCACAGCCGTTCCACCGGGTGTGTAGCGAACTTGTGGATCTCGGGTCAGATTCCCCATTAGGATCACTTTGTTGAAGCTGGCCATGGCATCTGTCCCTTGTCTTGTCGCTTCGATTTCAGGTGGATTGAAGCGAGTCGTGCTGCTACCAAACTACTCGCCTTCGACGGCAGCGGTTTCCGATTCGTCGCTAGAAGTGGCGCTGGACGTGGCGCTGGAACTGTCGCTGTCTGTGCTATCATCGCTGCTGGCCACGGCGACTTTCGACTCGGTGTCCATTTGCAGAGCCTCGACCATTGCGTCGAACAGGGTTTGGGGATGCTTAATGAGCATGTGGCGCATCACCAAGTCGCTCAGTTTGCATGACCGCGTAATCTGTGTGGCCCCTTCACCCTCCATGTGAAAGTATGTCAGAAAGTGCATTCCCTTTCGCTGACCATTGATCGGGTAGGCAAGCTTACCGTCTTGCCAAGGTCGGCTCGCAACGACTTTGGCCCCGGCCTTCTCGAGAATGCCGAGCAGTTGGCTGGTTGCTCCGTCCGGGTCGGCAGCGAATTTTCCGCTATCCAAAAGGAACATCCCCTCGTAAAGATTCTCCGTTTCAGTGGCTGGTGCAGGTGACGCGGTTGCCAATGTTCCTCTCCCGTGAATGACGTAGTCTCAACCAAATTAATCAGTTACGAGCTTTCACTTGCTGACTGACATGTCGCGAGGTTTCGTATGCGACCAGTCGCAAGGTATATGATCGCCCACTTCAATTCTGATGCTGTGAGCGAGGTTCAATCAAAGCCCCGATTGAACGACGCGCGTAGAGACAGAGTCTCGGGCGCCGGAAAGAACCTATGGTTGTACCGAATCTGGCAGAATTTGCAATATTCCGGCCACCCTTCAATTCCGGGAAGCTCGATATTTCAAGAAATTTATCGATTGCAGAAGGATCGATCTGAACGCAGGCATCCATTTTCGACGCCACTGTCTCAACCACGAGGATTGTCCGAAACAAACGGCGTTCCGACCAGTACGGTTGGGGCAGCGGTAGATCCGTATAGGGCAGGGTGGAGAACTGCACAAAAAGGGGCTATTTCGGCTTCTCTCGAGGTGCGTTGACGGTATTCATCGCGGCATCGATGCCATCACGGACCCATTGCTCGATTCCATCGGCGGCTGAGCGAACCGCTTCATCGACCAGTTGGCGATCCGATTTTGAGAAACGACCCAAAACGTAGTCGGTTGAAGGTCGGTCGCTGTCGGGACGGTCGATTCCAATCCGAAGTCTTGAAAAGTCCTGAGTTCCCAGCCGTTGAATGATGTCCTGCAACCCTTTTTGACCACCAGCGGAGCCGGATTTTCGTAGCCGCAACTGACCGGTCGGAAGGTTCATATCATCACAAACCACGATAAGGTCTTGCAGCTCGAGCTGAAAGAAACGGACGCACTTTTGCACGCTGCGACCGCTAAGATTCATGTACGTTTGCGGGGCCAGCAAGAGGACTTTTTCGCCTGCGATTGCGACTTCTACGATTTCGCCCTCGAATTTCATCGACGAACGCGGGCGACCGTATCGATCGGCAAGCTCGGCTAAAACGTCGAAGCCAATGTTGTGGCGCGTCTCATGATACCGGCGTCCGGGGTTGCCCAGTCCCGTGACTACTTTCATGGCGCTGCACAGCGATCTACTTGCTGAAACCTGTGTGGTGAGAATATCGGTCGTTGCACCAAAAGGCGGAACCCGTTCCGAGCCTTATTCCGGCTGTTCCTCTTCCTCTTTCTTGCCGACCAATTCCGGTTCCGCCGGCCCCTCGAGCGTCTCTTCGGGTTCCTCGATCTCGGTTGGGGCGTTAATTCTGACGACGATGGCATCGGCAGAGTTTTGAACGTTGGTCGATTCGGGGACCTCCAAATCGGAGACGTGAACGGCTTGCCCAATTTCTAAATCTGAGACCTTAACCGAAAGCCGGTCCGGAATCTGAATCGCTGGGCAATCGATTGTCAGCGAATGCAATTGATGATCGAGCACTCCCCCCGAAAGGACGCCGGCAGCCACACCTCGGAGTTCAATCGCGACTTCGACCGTAACGCGCTCGTTGGGGTCGACTCGGATTAAGTCGAAATGCAGAATCGAAGTGCTGAAGGTGTCCCATTGAATATCGCGAAAAATCGCCTTCTCGCAATCGCTGCCAATCTCCAAATCGACAACATGTGAGCCGGATTGGACCAGCGACATGATGTCTTCATCAGGTACGGAAATGGCAACAGGATCCTTGCCGTGTCCGTAGACGTTCCCAGGGACGGACCCTTGTTTTCTCAGCCGTCGGGACTCCGACGTACCAAGTTTTGTACGGATTTCAGCTACCAATTTGGGCTCGTTAGACATCGGTCCATTCCCGCTGCGATGCAGACGATCGTCGAAAACAGCACCCGACGACGCAACACCTGTCGCGGATGGTCGAAAAAGAATAACGGGTTAATTCGGAGTCTGCAACCGACACATATCGGATCTGCGCACGAAGTCGGCATTGCAAGTGGAAAGTCGTAAGTCACAAGCTATACTGAACATTGTGGCGATTTCCCGTACCGCAATCGCACGGCCTGACCCAAGGAGCAACCGTGAGGACTCTGCAAAAGCGCGCTGACTGGCGGCAGTTTTTGGTGGCACTCGTGTTGGTCGTGACCCTTGGACCGATTTTGTCAGCCGATGAGGGGGAAGAGACAGGTCCAGCGGCGGAATCCCCCGAAGCGGTGGAAGTCGAGCCTGGGACTGAAGCGCCGGATCAGCAGGCCGCCGACCCCCGTCCGAAGGGAGCAGCTTCGGATCCCGCGAATCCCATTCAGGACTTTTTTCGAGGCATCTTTCGGCCGAATACCCCGAAAGCCCGAGAAGAACTCGTTCCGAAGCGAGGGGAATCAGAGGTCGTCGAGGAATTGCCAAGGGATCAGTTCGACCTATTGGCGGCGAGTGACAAGGATCAAGCCAAGCGGCTTCGCAGTGCCAAGCGTTACGTCGAGGACGAGGACTGGGGCAATGCCATTGAAGTTCTCGAACTATTGCTGACCGATTCTGTCGAGGATTCCTTATGGCGCCGACCCGATGGTACGTGGGTCTCGACGTGGCAGGAGGTGAACCGAATTCTCGGCTCTCTGCCGCCTGAGGCACGTAATCTGTATCAACAACAGTACGGTGGTTTAGCCGCACAAATGTTGCGGAGGGCTCGGAATAGTCGACAGCTTGGCGAATTGGCGGAAGTCGCACGCAACTTCTTTCACACCGATGCTGGCGAAGAAGCGGCCAGTTTGCTCGCAACGTTGCATTTCGACCGCGGAGAGTTTGCGGTTGCTGCCTGGTGGTTTGAAAAACTGCTTTCGAGTAAATCAGCGATTACTGACGATCCGCGGTGGAAACTAAAGGCCGCGTTGGCTTTCGACCAGATGGGCTGGGTCGATTTGAAACACCGCTTATATTCGGAGATTGTCGAGGCCGCCGGCGGACCAGATCCCGAAGTAGCGAAAGCTGTTGGCGACATCAATGCTTGGATTCGACAGGCTCAGGGTTCGTTACGGCGAATGCCCTCAAAGCCACTCGACCATTGGCCGATGTTTCTTGGTGATTCGAGCCGATCAGCAGTTGCTGCCGGCGAAGAGCCGTTGGTGCTGCCTCGTTGGGAGCGCGAGCTGGTTCAAAGTGCGGCCGTCCGCCGTCAGATCGAAGATCTTGTTGGCGAGTTGGAAGATGTCGGCCGCGTGACGATACCTTCTGCCGTTCCCATTACGGTCGAAAACAAGGTTGTCTATCGCACGTTGCGTGGAGTCGAGGTCGTTGAGGCTGCGTCGGGGCGCCAGTTATGGGAAACTCGGATTGGTCCCGGTGGCAACTACGAAAACGATGGGAATTCCTTTCGTCAGAACGGACGAATGCGTTGGCAAATGCAGTTCGATCCGTTCGATCATGGGACGCGTGGGATCGAAGCCGATTTCAATCCGCTCACCAGTTTGCTATTTCGCGATGGTGTAAACGGCGTTGTCAGCAGTGACGGGCGTCGCGTCTTTGTTATTGAAGACCAGTCATTCCTTTTCTCACAGTATTCCGCCTATGGTTGGGATCCGGAGCCGTCTGGCAGCGATGCGCTGCAACGAGAGCGGGCGAGCAACAAATTGGCCGCGTACGATTTGGGTGACGGCCGTCCGTTATGGGAAGTCGGCGGACGGACGATGGATGAATCGATCGACTTGCCGTTATCGGGCAGCTACTTTTTCGGCGCTCCGCTACCCGTGGATGACGAGCTGTTGATCGTTGCCGAACGCGAAGACGAAATACGATTGCATTGTTTGGACGCGTCGACCGGTGTCGAAAACTGGTCACAGCGCATTGCGTTTTCAGAGGTTGGGATCGATCGTGATATCGGTCGACGTTCGTGGATCGCGCAGGTGGCAGTCGGCAATGGGACGATTGTTTGCCCGACGACGACTGGCTGGTTGGTCGCCATCGATCAAGCCAGTCGATCGTTCCTTTGGTCGTATCGATATGCCCCCTATGCGCGCCAGACCCGCCGTAGGCGTAGTTCGGAAGACCGGATGACGCCAACAGTACCTCTGAATGGTCGCTGGTGCCAATCGGCGCCAGTCATTTCCGGACGGTTTGTGATCTACACCCCATGCGAGGCTGATTCGCTTGTCTGTCTCGACATTGCCAATGGTCGGCCTTTGTGGCAAGTCTCGCGGGATGACTACCTGTATCTGGCCGGGGTTTATCGCGACCGGGTGATTTTGGTCAGCGCTGAAACGGTCGTGGCGTTGTGGCTGGACACTGGGAAGATTGCGTGGAAGTCGAATGCCTCTGAAACATCCGATCGTCCGACGGGACGTGGGGTGATGATCGGAGACCGGTTTTATCTTCCCCTTCAGCACGGGCAGCTTGGGGTCTTCGACCTGGTAAGCGGTGAACTGGTGGAGCAACTCATCGCACGTCCGAGTGAAGTCGAGCTTGGCAACCTGACCACGTTTCAAGGGCGGTTGATTTCGCTTAGCCCGCTGAGTCTGTTTTGTTTCGAACAGCGCGCCGAGGCCATGCAGGATATCATGGCAAGGCTTAAAGAAGATCCAGCCGATCCCAAAGCACGCATTCGCGAAGCGCAGATGTTGTTAACTCGGCTTCGCCAAAGCGACGCCTTGTCATCTCTGGAACGAATCGCGCCGACAGAAGTTCCGGCTACCCTGAAAGTGGAGTACCGGGAATCAATGAGAATCGCCCTCGAGGCGGTCATCC
>JANQRQ010000204.1 GCA_028284485.1 Planctomycetaceae bacterium
CTGCAGGCGACGTCGGCTCCTTCCTTGTCCCCTGATGAACAACTGACTCTTTCAGTCATCGCCCTGGAGTCGCTACTACTACCCGATGTCCATTCCGGACTGAGTAAAACATTCTCCGGTCGGTTGGCGAACCTGCTCGCTTCGAATCGGCGACATCACAGGGAACTTAAGGAGATTGCTTCCCAGCTTTATCATTCCCGAAGCGCCAGTTTGCACGGTCAGCAGCCTCGTTCACAAACGGATCGCGACCAGGTCGCCGAGCAAGCCCAAGCACAGCAACTGTTGGCTGCAGCGATTAGCGCATTGGCCAAGGAAGTTGCCAGTGACAAATCGGTGGAATCGATAACATCTCAATTAGATAAACCACAGGAGATGTTTGACAATCTCAATGACGAACTTCCACGACCCGATCCGCCGGGACTGCGCCGACCAAATCGTTTGGGACAATCAACACCAAATATCGCTGCCACATTCTCACCAACCGCTTCGATGGGCGCTCCGGAAGGAACCGTCATCAGTTGGTCTCCTTTGGCCGGGCTGGTAACCGACGACAGTGTCCGTCTGGCGGAAGATATGGGGCCGCTACTAATGCCGTTGTCCGGTACGGAAATTCAAAGCCTCGAGGAAAAAGATATCGCGCGCGACTTTATCAGGCAGCTGCTGGCACCCGACCAACCACCCGATACACCCATCGCCAGCGTGTTGACGAGTATTGTTGAGACGGAGGAATCCTTTAGTGCCGTCGAGCGGATTGCACCACAATTACTGAGGGAGCGTGACTTGGGAGTCATCGCACTACGACTGGCAGGCCACTCCCAATTCCACGACCCGGAACTGCTGGGGGCCTACATTTATCACGGCAATATGCGGCACCGCTGGCCAACGGCACTACGGCAAACCTTACTGAGATCAGCCACCGTCGATTCTGAACAATTTATCGGGCAGAAACAGACCGCTCCAGATTGTCGGTTGCTTTACGAATACGATTCCACAGCGCGGCATTTTGAAACCGAGACCATTTTCAAGTTATTCCGCCGCGGGTTCGATCAACGGTTTCTACCCCCGAAAGCGCGGGCCGGTTTGCTGTTGGCTGCGTTTGAAGCGATTTTCGGTCGCCGTCCCCGAAAGTCCGATCCGGTACAACAGGAAGACATGGTCGTCGAGGTGGTCGGCACGGGCGCTGCGGAAACCAAGTGGTTTGTGGACGCTGGCCGCGATTTCCGCAACGCGGTCGCTCACGGCGACTGGGACCCCGACGACGAAGCGGCACTTGAACCGCTGACGCATCTCACGAATATCCTTCGAACGGCGATCCCGCTGTTGTTGCGTGCCTGGCTCGACTGCGACGACCGGCCCAATCATCGCCCCGGCCGGGTCTTTATCAACGCCGTACGTTCACGGATCCAAACCAATCGGTGATTTGCGCCTTCCCGGCTTCCTTGCAAGTGAAGAAATCGGGGCACAGTCGTTCCTGCCTGTGTCTGATCAGCTCAATCAAATCCCTAGTGGCACAGACATTCCTGTCTGTGTCTGCTTGACCCAAGGACATCCTCAGTGCTACAGGAAATCCCACTTTAGTCTGATCAGCTCAACCAAATCCCTAGTGGCACAGACATTCCTGTCTGTGTCCGATCTGCTCAATGAAACTCTAAATTGAAATACCAGAAGGGATAGTCTTCTGCTCGAAGCACTAAGCCTGCTTTGACAGGGTTATTCATCATATACTCTGCCTTTTCATCGAACTCTTCGGCATCGCGGACAATTCGATCCCAAGACTCGTCCTGCCAAAGAGATCCGGTTGCCTGACGAATTGTATTGATTCTTCGGGCAGAAACTCCTTTGATCCCTTTCATGATATGAGAAAGCTCGTACGGCGGTTTTGGCTTGATCACTATATGGGCATGATCCGGCATGATGACCGCGGCAGCGAGAAGATAGAACTCCCCCTCTCCAGATCGAATGTGATCCAGGACAATGGCCCTTTCATCCTCATTAAGAATTCCGCTCGCTGCTCTGAAAGTTACAAAATAGACACTGCCGTCCACAGTCCAATGCGGCAGGTTTCTCCTTTTTCTAACAACTCGTTCTCCAGACATGGTGTGCCCCTTGGAAAGGCCACAGACAGGAATGTCTGTGCCACCTTGTTAGAAACAAGTGCTGATTGCAAATCAACAAGCTGCAGCAGTCAACCACTATTGACCGGACCCAAATTCGCGACTGGATTCAGCAGCTATGTCAAATCTCAAGCACTCACCGCCCTACCGATAGTCAGCCCCGGTCAGACTGTTGAGGACCGAAGCCTGCCAGTCTTTCAACTGTTGTGCTAGCTTCTTGGCGACTTCCGGATTGCTCTCGATGAGATCGGTCGTTTCAGCAGGATCGGCACGCACATCAAATAACTCCTGCGCGCGGCCGTCTTCATTCTCGTGCACGACCAATTTGTAGCGATTGTCGAGTACGGCTCGGGCGCCGGTGTAATCCTGCTCGCTAATCGTGGGGTGATGCAAATTGCGGAAGTTACGCGTATAGCGACCATCCATCATTTTGACGAGCGGAGTTGTCCCTTCTTGAAGTTTCACGTCGATGTACGGTTCGAATCCGCGCTGCACATCGCGATTGCCGTTGTAATTCCAGAAGCAAATTGGCGCGGGACGCTCCGCCATGTCGCCGTCGAATAATGGCTTCAGGCTGACGCCATCGATCGGTCGATCCGGCAACGGCTGGCCGACCAATTCACAAACGGTTGGTAACATGTCGCTGGTCACCGAGTTGAGTTCGCTCACTCGCGGCTCGGAAATACCGGCGGGCCATTCGATGACTCCCGGGACACGAATTCCACCGCCGTAAACTTGGCCCTTCTGACCACGGAATGGTGTGGTGATCCGACCACTGGAGGGAATGCCATTGTCGCCGCAATACCAGATCAACGTGTTTTGCCGCAGCCCTTCGTCGGCCAGAAATTGGCGCAACGTTCCCATCGAACGATCCATGGCAGTGATCTCCGCGTAGCGTTCTCGCAACACATCGCGCAAGGGTCGCTCGGTCGACTGGCCCGTTTCGTTGGAAGTCAGCTTCACGCTGCGCTCGCTGTATTCTTTCGGCAGGTCGTCGTATAAGGCCAGGTCCTTGTCGAGACCGCTGTACGGTTCATGCGGCGAACCGAACCAAACGACTGCCAGGAAGGGCCGTTGATTCTGTTTCGCCTTACTGATGAAACGGAGCGTCTCGTCAATCACAACCTCGGAACTCTCACCGGGAAACTTCTCCGGCGGTGCACCGTTACGAGAAAGATAAGGATTCATTTCGAAGAAGTTGTCATGCGACACCCATTCGTCAAAACCAAACGCCCCGGGATTGGTCGGCGAATCGGTTTTGACCGGCCCCAGATGCCACTTTCCGAAGTGCCCGCATAAGTAGCCTGCTTTGCCCGCAATTTGCGCGATGCTGATTTCTTCCGGCCGGGTCGACCAGTTGGGAGAAAACACACCGCTGCGATTAGGATGCCGGCCGGTGATTACGCTGGCCCGTGTCGGCGAACAGACGGGCGATGCGGAATAGAAGCGATCCAACCGCAGTCCGGTCGCCGCCATTTCGTCGAGGACCGGTGTCTGCAAGTGTGGGTGACCGTTGTAGCCGGTCTCGTCCCAACCATGATCATCCCCCATCGCCAGTATTATGTTGGGGCGTTCGTCGGCCAATGCCGGCGATACGATCATCGCGATGGCACACATTGGCCTGGCCAACGATCGCAGGAACCGCAATTGACTGGTCGCACATTTCATAACGGCTGACTCCTCGGTTGGTCGAAGGTGCAAATTTCGCTCCGGCAAATCACCACCAAAGTACGGAGCAGATTCTACCCGGTTTCAACCGCGCCGTCCAAACGTTGCGATCATTCAATCTGTGTCATTCGCACAGGATGCGCGCATCATCGCAAGGTAGCTACGCATACCCTCGAAAACGCACGTATCCAATTATGTTTGTCGTAGCAGTTAGTCCGTCTGCATCACGTCAGATTGTGAGATAGAGTTACATACAAGTTTTGTGTGATGACTCAACAACCAGAATCATTGAGATTCGCCGCGAACTGAATTCTCATCATGCCGTTAGCTGACTCCCTACTTCCGAAGAATGCCGGGCGCCCCAAGAACCTGGCGGATTTTGATGCCCGGCCCGACTTGGCATATCTCGTCCGGCGCTGGAGTTCGCCCGAACAGACCGTCTGGTCGCCATCGTGGTGGATCAATATTGTTTGTTTGGTGGTCACGTTGACCGTGACATTGTTGATTGAGTTCCTGCCCTGGAATCTCGCCGAGTTCTACGACAGCGTCGTGGGGTTTCCACTTTGGAAACAGGCCTTGATTTGGTCCGGTACGCTTTTGGCCGTTCTGCTGATTTTCTTGCTCGCCTTAGCCGCCATCGCGCGCAGCCGCATGGTCATTGATCGCAAACGGGCGGAAGTCCGATTCGACTACGGATTGTTCTTGCGGCCGAGCCATACGATTCGCTTTATCGACATTCGCAAGCTGGGCGATCGACGAGTCGAGAATAACGCCGGATTGGATGAACCCGGCTCTGATGTGCGAGTCGTCTATGCCGAGCTGTACAGCGGTGACTTGGTGCTATTGGCGGTCGATCCCGACTGGCGTGAGAAGTCCCTGTATCGCGAACTGCAAGACGCCGTCGAGAATTGCTGGTTCCAGCGACAGCCGAATCAGCTGTTGCTCGCCGCGAATTGAGTCGAACGGATTGCCATGAAGTTGACGCCGAAACGTCGCAGGATGCCGACGTGAAGTCGCCTGCAACTATAACATGTAAAGCAACACTACCATCGAATCCTAACCCTGCTACTGCGATTCTTCCGGCAGTGCAACCTGGCTGGGATGTTGCAGGTAGACGAATAGGTTTCGGATATCTGCCGGCGAAAGATTGTTCAACAATGAGTCGGGCATCGGCGACTCCGTCGTTTCGCGCGTTTCGGCGATGTCTTCGGCCGGAATCGATTGCAGTTCGGTTTGCGTTTGCAGCACTAGCCGGTTTTCATCGTGTGAGACAATGAGGCCGTTCAGCACACGGCCGTCTGTCGTGACCACGATCGACATCCGAAAGTCCTTGTTGACAACCGCGCTCGGGTCGATGATGTTGCTCAACAGATAGTCGAGATTGTTTCGCTGCGCTCCGGTCAGATCGGGACCGATCTTTGCACCATCACCGAACAGCCGGTGACATTGGGAACAGGTCTTCTTAAACAGCAACCGGCCCGCACTTAAATCGATCTGCTCGGATGCTGCACCGGATAACTGCCCGCGCAGCTCCGCCATAAGCTGTTGCTTTTCCTCTGGTGAATCTCGCAATTCGCCCCACACCTCTGCGAGTTTCCGATTAAGTGTCTCATCGCCCAAGCTACGAATCTGGCGGGCATGAAATGCAGAAATGGCATTGCTGGGCACACGGCTGTTTCGTTGGTCGACGGCATCGAGCAGCGCGGCCGCAAATGTCGGTCGCGACACAAGAACATCCATCAGCGCCGGTCGATCGACCGGATGAAATCGTTGATAACTGCCGGCCAATTGACGACCGACTTCCGGGTCGTTAAACAGCACCAATCCTTTCACAGCTGTCGCATTGAGCGATCGGACATCCATCAGCGATTCACAGATCGATCGCAAATCCTCCGGCCGGGAATCGATCAATGTTTGCAGCGCGGAATGCCGTAACTGCAGGTTTGCCTGCTTGTCGAACACAATCGACCGAATTTCATCGAGGGCCCGTCCATCGCCGAATAGGCTCCGTAAACTGCGGATCGCATCGGGATTCGCCATGGCAACTTCCGTGCGGAGGAATGCTTCCCACGACGATGGTTGCGGCGCACGGCGCCATCCCTCGAACGCCTGTTGTAGACCGGTCAGCACACTTTGTTGCAGATCGACCGGCATTTCCGGCGCCGACGCTAACAGCGAGTCGATCGGCTCGGGATGTTCCTTGATATGCGAAGCGAGATACCGCGTGATCCGAGTCAATGTTTCCGGCCACCGGCATGCTTTGGCAACTTCGACCAGTGCCAAGGGGTCACTCTCACCAAGCGGGATCAGTCCGAACCAGACCAGCAATGGCAAATCGCGGTCATTCACATAGTGTTCGTGCTGCACCAATGCGGCTGCCAGCCCGGCACGCCGTTCAGCGGGCAATCGCTGCAAGACCGACGCTAACACGAGATGCACCAGACCAGAATCATCTTCGCGTGCCATGCGGATGAACTCCTTCAGCGATTCTGGGGCGTCCGGATAAGTCGCATCGATGCGCGGACCGACAATCGTGTCGAGCGGCCAAAAATCGGTCAGCAATCGAATCGCCCAAGCACGAACATGCTCATCGGGATCGCTCAGCAAACCGCGCAGGTATTCCGGCGTTGTTTCGCCCGCCTGATACCGTCGCCACAACCTCGGCAACTTCCCTTCACCGGCGAGACACCACGGCTTACTGACCGGCCCTGACTCACGCGGTTCGCCATAGCTGATTTTGAAGATGCGCCCACTGGTGCGATGAACGCCGTCCTTCTCGTGACACTCCCCAGTGTCGCTCCAATCGATGGCAAATACGTTGCCGTCAGGAGCCTGACTGATTTCCAGCCCACGAAAGAACGGGTCGGCGGCGGCAAAGAAATCGGGCTCGTGCCGGCCGACGAAGCCTGAACCGTGCCGCTCTAGCCGATCAATGTTGCAGCGCCGGCCATGCATGTTCAGTGTGAAGAGGCTGTCTCGGTACTGCTCGGGCCATTGATCGCCTTGATAAATCATCGCCCCGATATGGACATGACCTCCACCCATGTTGTTGCCAACACCTTCACGACTTCCGGGTTGATTGCCAGTCGTATCGTAGTGGTAATGATCGGCAATCGTATCGAGCCGTTCGTACACGTAAGGATTGTTACTCTCGCCGAACGACTCTTTGAAATGAGCCCCCGGCATGACATGCCATAAGTGGCCGATGACCGTGTTCGTAAAGAACAGCTCGCCGTTCCGATCCCAGTCATGTCCCCACGGATTCACCGTCCCGTGGCACAACGCTTCAAAGACTTCGCGTTCGGGATGGAATCGCCAAACACCGCCGTCGATCGGAATTCGCAACTCGTCCGGCGTACCCGGAGCGCCGATGCGGCCGGGACAAGAATGTCCGCAACGCCCGTATAACCAACCGTCCGGTCCCCATTTCAGGCCGTTGGCATAGTTGTGGTAGTTATTCTCCGCGACCTCGAATCCGTCGAGCACGACTTTCGCAGGGCCATCGGGAATATCATCCTGATCGGCATCAGGAATGAACAATAACTGAGATGGACACATCAGCCACACGCCGCCGCGGCCGACTTCCACGCTGGTGAGCATTTGCACTTGATCGGTGAAGACTTTGCGGCTGTCGGCAATGCCATCGTTATCAGCATCTTCAAAGATTAGTACCCGATCGCGCAGCGACAAGTCGAAATGCTGTGCACGCTCGGCATAAGTGAAGTTCTCCGCCACCCACAATCGACCGCGCTGATCCCAGGTCATGGCAATCGGATTCTGCACATCGGGCTCGGCGGCGAACACGCTGACGCGAAAGCCGGCAGGCAACTCCATACCGGCTGCGGCTTCGTCAGCGGCCATCGGCAGCGCATCGACCTGCTGTTCGCTGTTATAGATTTCCGGGAAGTCGTCGCAATGGCCGCAATGTGGATGTAAGGCAACGATTGCCCACATGATCGTCAGCGAACGAATTACTAACACTCTCGGCATGCACCCGTTCCCGTCGATTCGCATTGTGGCAAAAGGTCAGAGGTCGGATCGCGAGTTCGTCACCGATACAAATCGCTTCCGGCGCTACGAACACATTCTAACGGGAATCCGGCTGCAATGCTGCAATTGGAGAAGAACGGATGGCGCGTCGCAATTCAAGCAGTCTCTTGATGTAGCCGGTCGCCACCGCCTCGATTCACGAAGAACGAGACGAATGCTGCTCCACAGAGTTGGTAACGAAAGGTGATGCCCATAAAGCCGAACACACCCCAATGGAACAGGAAGGCGGCAATTCCCCACATAATTCCGGTCCGTTTGTTGAAGACGGCCGCCGGAGCACCCAACTCCAAAACCATGACCGCAACCCCGAGTAATGCGAACAGCCACAGTTGATCGTAGAGCATCCCCGGCAACCACGCGGCTTCCGAACCGAGCATTTCCTTGCGGATAACGTCGGCGGCAATCTGGCTGCGCAAAGTGATGCCGGTCATCCATCGCCAGCCCAACGGTCCGAGCAGTTTGGCGGCACCTGCCAGAAAGTACGTGGCCACCGTCACGGAACAAATCAGCTTGACCGGCCAACCGTACCGCCAATGAGGCTCGGGCCGAGATGTGTCATTTTCAGTAAGGCCGTTGACACGTCCGCCGATCGACGAAGAGAGGACACGATCGAGAGATAAGCAATCCGCCGCCCGAGTGAACCCTAGAATCAGGACATGCCAAACCAATAAGTTGTGGCTATGGTAAATCATACCCCAGGAGTTTCGGTAGCACAGCACGGCCAGCAGCAGCCCGGCAAAAGCCGGCCCGCTTAAACGGTAGGCGACACCCAGCGTGTACGCCACGTTGGCAATCAGTGTGCAAGTTAAAATGACGGCGAACGTCTCTTCGGCAAGCGGCGCATCCAGAATTCGCGCAACTCCCACCGGTTCGAACAATCGCTGACTGCTGCCAGCGATGCGGGTCAACATCGAATACCGCGTATACAAGTAATAGAACGCATAGCAACCCGAAGTGATGCGCAACAGCGCCATCCCCTGCGCCGTTCCGGGAGCGAACCAGAACCGATCGAACCATCGACGTACCGTATTCATCATAAACTCTCCGTACGATCGGTCGGCCTGCGGACCGGGTAACGCGCCACAGTCTGATAGGCCACGGGGCGCATATCACCCGACATGTATTCGTCCAACGGGAACGTCGCGGTAACAATGGCGATGGAAGTCAGCCTTGTTTCAATTCCGCTTTCAACTCGACCGATACGCTCAGCGACTTTTTTGCAGAGGTTGCCGGCACGACCTCGTCCCACAGTCTTGCGAAT
Organism: Planctomycetaceae bacterium; assembly: GCA_028284485.1. Lineage (GTDB taxonomy): Bacteria > Planctomycetota > Planctomycetia > Planctomycetales > Planctomycetaceae > JANQRQ01. The sequence continues at coordinate 9,094 of JANQRQ010000204.1, forward strand.
CTGCTTGCGGATTTGGTTGAAACCACCCGAACCGGCGTATCGATACGACACGGGGTAATGTCCTCCCCGCGCATCGAAGCCGATCAAGTAGGTCACGGTCACGACTCCCGCTCGGTCCGATGAAAACATCGGATAGTACGACAATGGAAATCCATCAACCGGCGACTGACTCCACATCTGGAAGATCGGCGACAGTACCAGACAGATCATCATCATGCTAACCGAGAAAATGAGGACCTTGCGGATCGGCCAAACCGGTGATCTCATTTGACGAGTCTCAGTCGCCTCAACTTGTGGGCGTTCGAGTGGTGGTGAACTTATCACCGAGTTGCCTCCATTTGCTGAAAGTCCAACATGGCACACATAGCGTGCTGCACGTAGTCGATTCGCACTTCGGTTGCCCGGCGATTAAAGTCCCGATGATATAGCGGATGATTGCTTGGCAACCGCTTGATCGCCCTGGGAATTGCGCCGACATATTCGCGCGACGTAACTTGGGATCGCATCAGGAAGTCGATTCCCTCAACGATAAGCTCGTCGATCTGCTCTCTAAGTACGACATCGTCTTGCGGCAGGATTTGTCGAGCGGCGAGTAACCCTTCGAGGCGTGTCGCTGTGGGGCAAGTCCTGCCGTCGGCTGCGAAGCCCCCTTTGAGTGGTGACCATGCAGGAAACGTAGGTCGCTCACGAATAATGCTATTGCAAATCTGCTTTGCATGAGTGATGACGGCATCGCGAGGAATTGGAGGCTCGCATTCTTCATAGACCGGCAGAAGTTTCGCAGTCGCCAACAAGGCCCAATGGTCGGCCTCGACGACGTCTTGGCCCTCTCGGAGGCGAGCCAAATGTGCAATCGCATCGGCAGCCGCTTGCAACCAACGTGTTTGTGCGTCTCGCTCGTAAAGATACAAGAGCCCTAGCGCGGCTTCGCCGGGGTAATACAGTGAGGTCCAGCGGTCGCTGCGCCCCCCATCAGCGGGAATGTACTTGGAGTAGAAGCTGCCATCTTCTTTTTGCAAATAGACGAGGAAGCGGCCAAGTCCGCGCAATTCCTCGATTGTGGCAACTGGCACACCAGCATTCTCCGCCGATATGAGTGCCGTCAGTGCCAGGCCGGCGCCACCAAGCTTCGCCTGCAACGTCTCTCCGCTGTATGTCAATTCCGGTGGAGACCAGACAGCCAGCATTTCTTGCCAGGGGCTGACCGTTCCGATCGCCCGGTCGAGAAGAAACTTACCGCTACGCTCCAGCGCCCCGCATGTCTCTGCATTCGGGTATTGACTGTGATAGACCGCCAACGAATACATCGTGCCCGCGTGGCGCAGCATGTTGTACTTGGGAGCCACTTCAACGTCCGGGTCGAGGTTAATGCGATAGACAAACTGACCATCGGCTTGGCATGATTCGTTCAGAAATCGAGCGGCATCATGAATCGCCACGTCCAGTTGCTGTTTGGCAATCAGGCTGGTCGAACTTCCACCGGAGAGACGGTTTGGCGGCGTAACGAACCACGAAAACAACGATAGGAGAAGCGCCGAGACGACCGCGAATGCTGGTATTATCGTGATCGACTTGCCCCAGGACAGAGGCCCGGAACGCATGAATCGGTTCGAGTTCGGATTTTTGTCGTAATCGTTCACAGGTCCCACCTTTGGCGCGATGTGACACGTTCCCGAGAGATTCCTTATCCCCCAGGTCGGTCTACCCAACCTTAGGTCACTCGCAGGCCCGATGTGGCTTTTTGGCAACATCGCAACACGTGTCCTGTTGAGGAGATTACTGTCGCAACGGTTGTATCGATCCCATCGGCAGGTCAAAGCGGCGATCGAGGGGCGAACCGCGCAGAATCGGCTGTGTCACTATCAAAAACCGCATTTCACGACTTGCACGAATCGGCATACCAAACGACGATAGAAGTCAACGAAGCAGCACTGCACGACGCCGGTGCCGCAGTCGGAAACATTCTCGGAGACGGATTTCAGTCTATGCCTGCACCCTCTGTTGAGTCAGTCGCACAAAATTCCGCTACGGAAGACTTGTTCGCAACGCATGAAGTCGACAAATTTCA
>JANQRQ010000215.1 GCA_028284485.1 Planctomycetaceae bacterium
GAATGGATAGATTTAAAAGATGAATCCGCAGCATCTTGGATTCGTGTCGACGCGATTTTCGGGAACCGACGGTGTATCACTAGAAAGCTCGAAATGGGCTCAAATCCTATGGGATCATCGCCACATTAGTTATTGGTATGCGGGAAAGCTGGATCGTAATCCCGAGATTAGCATGCTTGTTCCCGAAGCTCACTTTGCCCATCCGGAAGTCGCCGCGATTACGGAGCAGGCATTCGGGCGGCTGAAACGCACACCGGAACTGACCGCGAAAATCAACGATCTGGCGTCGTTTCTCAAACGGACGCTTTACGATTTCGTAACGCAGTTCAAGATCGATATTCTGGTGGTACAAAATGCGCTGTGCATACCGATGAACATTCCACTGGGAGTCGCATTGACGCATTTTATTGCCGAAACTGAGTTCCCAGTCATTGCACACCATCACGACTTTTACTGGGAACGGGACCGATTCGCCGTCAACTCGGTCGAAGATTACTTGGAGATGGCGTTTCCACCGCGGTTGCCAACGATACAGCATGTGACGATCAACTCGACGGCGCAGCTCGATTTGGCGCATCGCAAGGGGTGCCCATCCATCCTGGTTCCGAATGTCCTCGACTTTGAAACACCGGCCCCGGAAATCGACGAGTATTCTAAGGACTTCCGCGAACAAATCGGTTTGTCACAAGACGATATTCTCGTGCTGCAGCCGACACGTGTGATTCCCAGGAAAGGAATCGAACATTCGATCAGTCTGTTGGGGCAACTGAACGACCCGCGACTAAAGCTCGTCGTGACGCATGCTTCGGGAGACGAGGGCATCGAATACCAACATGCACTCGTTGAGATGGCCGAACACCATGAAGTGGACTTGCGGTTTGTCGACGAACTCATCGGTGAGGAACGATATCTCAAAGAAGACGGGAGCAAGGTCTATTCCTTGTGGGACGCCTACCCTCATGCTGATTTTGTCACGTACCCGAGCCTCTACGAGGGATTCGGAAATGCATTGCTCGAGGCGTTTTACTTTCGTAAACCGGTGCTGGTCAATCGATACGCAATTTATCGTACGGATATTGAGCCGAAGGGCTTTAAGGTCATCGCCATGGACGGCTATCTAACGAAATCTGTGGCTTCGGAAGTGCGTCGCGTGATCGATGACGAAGAGTATCGCAATCACATGGTCGACCATAATTTGGAGTTGGCGACAGCGTTCTTTAGCTATTCGGTGCTGCGACGAAAACTACGCGCCATCGTTTGCAATTTCACCGGACAGGATGATTTGTAATCGCCCCACGAATCTCAAGGCGTGTGTTACCCCCAAGCGCACGATCTCTGAGCGTGCCGGCATGCGCTGATTGAGGAAAGAAACGGAGATCTCGATGTCGATTTCGGCTGAATCGCGTAAGAGGTTATTTCAGCGACTGCAGAAACTCTACGGAGACAAGGCCGAAAACTGTCTGGATGAACTGTGTTCTCGATGTGAGCGATTCGAATCCCAGGTATCAAAGAATTCCGACGCCAAATGGAGCGAGCGTGATGTCGTCTTAATCACCTATGGTGACCAAATCTCCGATGATTCATCGCCACCGCTTAGCTGCCTGCAGCGATTCTTGGAGCAACATCGGGTCGCGCAAGCGATCAACACGGTTCATATACTGCCATTCTTTCCGTATTCGTCCGACGACGGCTTCTCCGTTATTGACTACCGGGTCGTTGATCCCGACTTGGGGACGTGGAAAGAAGTCTCCGAACTCGGACAGTCTTTTGATTTGATGTTCGACCTCGTGCTTAATCATTGCTCACAGCACCACGAATGGTTTCAGCAGTTTCGAGAGTCTCGAGATCCCTATCATGGATATTTTCATGCGGTCGATCCGTCGGTCGATTTGTCTGCAGTGACTCGGCCACGCAGTTCTCCCGTTCTGACGCCATACGAAACCAAACAGGGAACGGCCCATGTCTGGACGACTTTCAGCGACGACCAGGTCGATCTCAACTTTTCTAATCCGGACGTGCTACTGGAAATGTTGGACATCTTGCTGTTCTACGTGCAGCAAGGAGCACGCGTCATTCGGCTCGATGCGATCGCATATCTTTGGAAGCGGCCGGGGACTTCGTGTATTCATCTTTCCGAAACCCATGAAGTCGTCAAACTGATGCGCGATGTCTTGGACGTGATCGCACCAGCGACCATTCTATTGACCGAAACCAATGTTCCCCATGACGAGAATGTCAGCTATTTCGGCGATGGTGATGAAGCACACATGGTGTATCAGTTCAGCTTGTCACCCTTGTTGTTGGACGCGTTCCTGAATGGTAATGCTGAACCATTAATGGAATGGTTGAATTCTCTCGGCACGATGCAATCCGGTACGACTTATTTCAACTTTACGGCGTCCCACGACGGAGTCGGCGTGCGTCCCCTCGAAGGACTCGTTTCGTCCGAACGATTCGAAAGACTGGTCGAACATGTTCGCGCCCAAGGCGGAAAGGTCAGTACACGCCGCCGTCCTGACGGTAGCGATTCGCCCTATGAGTTAAACGTCAGCTATTTCTCAGCGCTGGGAAAAGACGATTCTCTCAGCTCCGACGGCCATGTGCGCCGGTTTCTGTCGTCGCAGGCCATTATGTTGGGGCTGCGGGGAATTCCGGGAGTTTACTTTCACAGTTTAGTTGGCACTCCGAACTATGCTGCAGGCGTCGAAGAAACCGGTCGCGCGCGAACGATTAATCGACGGAAATACGTGTTCTCCGAGTTGGAAGACATTCTTTCAGATTCCGCATCGACGCAGGCGACAGTTTTCAATAACTACTGTCAGATGCTCAAAACCCGCATCAGTCAACCGGCATTCCACCCGGATGCACCGCAGCGAGTTGTTGACTTCGGATACGATGCCGTCGTCGGATTCGAGCGTCAAGCACTTGATGGAAATCAACGCGTTGTCGTGGCTTGCAATGTTTCTTCATCACCGGTCGAGTTGGATCTTGCCAAAATCAATGGAGGAAAATATCGCTGTGATTTGTTGACAGATACACAACTCTCTTCGACGTCTTGTACCCTGGCACCGTTTCAAGCGGTATGGCTTTCGTCCGTTTCGTGATATTCTTTGCGCGTCGGGCGGTTGGCGATTCCTGCCGAGAGGCCTGTGAGCCCTGACATACAGCGATTGTCATTCGGAGAAAGAGTTGTGAAACATATCCGCGTGAACTCCCATGATTTTGCCGTGCACGACCAAGGTTCGGGACCGCCGATTCTATTCGTGCATGGTTTTCCATTGAACCATTCGATGTGGAATGCGCAACTGGGGTCACTCGCGAACGAGTTTCGGGTGATTGCTCCCGATTTGAGAGGATTCGGCGAAAGCGAGGTCACGACCGGTACCGTCACGATGGAAACCTTTGCCGACGATCTGGCCGGACTTTTGGACGCACTCGAAATTCAGGAGCGATGCTGTTTGTGTGGCTTGTCGATGGGTGGATACATCGCTTGGCAGTTTCTTCGAAAGAACTCCGATCGACTCTCAGCCCTTGTGCTGTGCGATACGCGTGCGGTAGCCGACTCGGCTGAAGCAGTGCACGCTCGCAAGAAGCTGGCGGAACAAGTCATCAACGAAGGAACGGCCATTGCCGCGGAAAGCATGATCCCAAGGCTCTTCGCAGAATCCACAATTGCGACTCAGCCCGATGTCGTGGAAGCTGTGCGGCGGATGATTGTCGACACCGATCCGCAGGGGGTTGCTGCTGCTTTGCACGGGATGGCGATTCGTCCGGATTCGACCGAGTTAATGTCCACAATCAAAATCCCGACTTTGGTTGTTGTGGGGACCGAAGACAAGCTTTCGCCCCCAGCCGAAATGCGGATGATGGCCGATGCGATCGAGAATGCGGAGTTCCTGGAAGTTCCATCAGCGGGTCACATGGCGCCGATGGAAAACCACGAGCCGGTCAACGCTGCGATTCTTCGATTGCTAAACGACGCGCCGCTGCGCTAGTGACGTGGTGTTAATGCGGCAGCGATTGCGCGAAATGTGAAGCCCAAAAAATTGCTGCAGCGCTCGCGAACCTAGCCTCTGTGGGATTTCCCCCCCGATCGAAGCAGGATGGGACGCGATCCGAGGGCGCAATCCAGGTGGGGAATAGGGGTCAGCGCAACGGTTTTCATCAAAACAGGTTGTACGAGTACGTTGCAACTTCTTGACTAACCCCCACTGATCTTCGAACAATTGATAATACAAGTCTTTTTCCGGGGCTTTACGGGCTGAGACCGATTTGGGCCCGCATTCTCGGGAGCTTCGCTCGATTCAGGGCGGTGCCGAGCGTACACTGCGAATCTAGCAATACGGCATTATTAAGAAAGTGGCACGATGGCAGGCGACACGGTCGAACTGTTGCAAGCGCTAAAAGAAGGCGACCGTGATGCGCTGGCCCCACTCTTCGACCGCTACCGAGACCAGTTGCAGCGGATTGTTGAATCGAGATTGGGTGGGGGGCTGAAAAAGCGGGTTGATGCGTCCGATGTGATTCAGCAATCGTATGTCGAGGCGCAGAATCGCATTCAGCATTTTGTCCAGGATGGATCCGAACCGTTTTTTGGCTGGCTGCGGCAAATCGCTTTGCAGACGTTGATTGATCTACATCGTCGACATGTCGGTACCAAAAAGCGCGACGTTCGGCAGGAAGTTTCTTTACACCGCGACTGGAACCCCAATGGAAATTCCGGTTCGTTTTCTGACCAATTGATTGCAGATCTGACATCTCCCAGCCATGCCGCGATTCGAGATGAGCGCGCCGTCAGCCTGCGTGAAGCCATCAATAGTATGGATCCCATCGACCGAGAAGTGTTGGCATTGCGTCACTTCGACGAGCTAAGCAACAAACGTGTTGCCGAAATTTTGGGAATTGAGCAGGCGGCAGCGAGCAACCGATATATTCGCGCACTCAAGCGATTAAAGGATATTCTCGATGACCAGTCGATCGATTCGTAGTCTTGGCTTGGTTGCAGTCGAACGGTTGATAACTTGGCGAGCACTCGCAGCGGGAAATAGGGCGTCGGGGCGATTGACTATCGGTCCCAACGACGATCGCCAACTTCCGTTGTGGTGTTCGCTTTAATGTCGTGTAGAGGAATTCAGCATAGGTCGCTAACGCCAAAATCGTCGAGACCGCCAGCCTTGGCCAAGTGCCGGTTTATTGTTCATAACACAGCGAGACAATTCCCGTGGACAACGTCGAGAGCGACCGAAATCCGGTTGAGCTATTGGCTGCGGAATTCGCGATGCGCCTTCGCGCGGGACAAACGGCGACCATTGCCGACTACTGTCAACGCTACCCCGAATACGCCGCAGAAATCGACGATTTGTTTCCGGTGGTTTTGGCCATTGAGGGCTTGAAAGAGTCCACCGAAGAGGAGGAGGGTGAAGACGCACTTTCGGAAACGAATGACGAAGCCTTCGACGAGGCTGACGTTTCCGGTGTTTCGTTGCTTCTCTTCGGTGATTATTACATCACAACCGAAGTCGGTCGGGGCGGCATGGGAGTCGTTTACGAGGCGAAACAGAACTCTCTTGCCCGACGTGTCGCCCTCAAAGTGCTTCCTGCCAATTATTTGCCGTCTCGCAAGCACGTTTTGCGATTTCAACGAGAAGCGCAATCCGCAGCCAGATTGCACCATACAAATATTGTTCCGGTGTTCGGAGTGGGCGAACAGGACGGAACACATTACTTCGTCATGCAGTTCATCGATGGCGACAGTTTAGACATCGTCGTACGCGAGTTGCGCGACCTGCGCTTCCGCGATGGTTCGAGCGACTCGGAAGCAACCGGATCGAAAAGAAGACTGTCATCGGCTTGTGAGACCGCCCGCGTATTGGTGACGACGCCGCTGAAGCGGAGTATCAAGCAAGAGCGAACCTCGCTGACAGACAGCTCCATAAACAGACTGCCCTACTGGGAAAACGTCGCCCGAATTGGTGTGCAGGTTGCCGACGCTTTGGATTACGCCCACGCTCAAGGAGTGTTGCATCGCGATGTCAAGCCGTCCAATTTGATGATCGATCGCGACGGAGCTGTTTGGGTAACCGACTTTGGATTAGCCAAGGTCGCTTGGGAGGACGACTTAACCGATTCGGGCGATACAGTCGGGACGCTGCGATACATGGCGCCCGAACAGCTGGCCGGCCGGCCCGATAAGCGCAGCGACATCTACAGCCTTGGATTGACGCTTTACGAATTGTTGGTCTTTCAGTCGGCTTATAACGAGAGCGACCGCACTCGCTTGCTTCAGCAATTGGCGCATGGAACGCCGGCAAGACCGCGGTCCATCAATCGTGAGATTCCACGCGATCTGGAAACGATCGTTCTCAAAGCGATGGCCCATCACAGCAGCGCACGCTATCAGTCTGCCGGAGAACTGGCCAACGACTTGTCACGTTTCCTCTCCGGGAGGCCGATTCAAGCACGCAAAACCTCCCTGACCGCGCAATTGTGGCGCTGGTCTCAACGCAATCCTGCGGTTGCCCGACTTTCCGCGGCAGTCTGTATTCTCATCCTGGGAATCGCCGTGGTGGCCACGATTGGGTACGTCCGGACCACACGCGCGTTGGAGGATGCTGATGACGCACGGCATAACGCTCAGAAGGCGCGCGAGCAAGCCGAATTCGAAAAAACGCAAGCGGAACAGGAGGCGGCCAACGCCAAGCAACGGATCGAAGTTTTGGAAGAGCGCATTCGACAGCTCAAACTCGCTGCCGCTCCGTAGCCTCTGAAAGTCGTTGTGAGTCCGCCTGTTGCAAGATCGATCCCTCGATCAGCAATCCGAGAGTCGCTGCCCCAGGCCGATTCCTCACGCCGTGCTCGAACATTATCCATCACTTTCTGGAAAACTTCAGTTTTTCGGTTGATG
>JANQRQ010000222.1 GCA_028284485.1 Planctomycetaceae bacterium
AGCTGAAGGCTATTGCCTGACAATGATTCGCACCACGGAGCCACTGAGGACACGGAGACAAAAGAGTGAATGAAACGTGAACGAACGCCAATCGGGTCGAATGCAAACTTCTCTCCGCGATCTCTGCGTCCTCTGTGCTACTAACGGTTGAAATTTGCGCAGGGCGCGCAAACTTTCAAGAATCTTTGACTTTTTGGTTGCGGCCAGAATGAGCCGGCCGCGCCGGGATAAGAACGGCAACTCGTTCCCCTGCTCCAGCCTGGGAACGCACTGATCACGAGGCTCTTGCCTCGTTTCAAAAACATCACGCACCGGGGTTTCCTCCGCTGCGATTCGTCCAACCCCGGCCACCCGACGAACAATCGTTTCGCATGGTTGATTGTGGGTAGGACGGTTACAGGAGTGCTAAGCGATAAATCGTGTACCTCCCATTCGCTGAACACTGAAAACTGGATTCCCGCCTGCGCGGGAATGACGAGTTGTGGGCGAGTTCGCTTGACCTTCGCGCTCACCTAACCCTTACAACGATTCTGCAACTCCCGAAAGGACCTTCCATGACCACACCCCGCATTCTGTACCCCGCGACTCGCCGTAGTGTGACTGCCGCTTACGACGGCTCGCTTGCTGTCGACTTATACGACTTGATGTTTCTCGACAGTGACGATGCCAAGCCCGCTTCATCCGCAGCCGACACCTCGACCGAATTGGGAAATCAGCAAGCCTTCGGTCCACGATTCGTGGGACTGGCTGGCGAAGCCAAACTCGCCGTCGATCCTGTGGGAGACATAAAAATCCTGACCGATGTGCAGGCAGAGTTCGACTGCGTTTCGGAGACCCACGAAGTCGGGGACCTGGTGACCGTTGACGAAGCGGCCTCCGGCACAGCGCTGGAAAACCAAAAGCTGGTGGTCACGACCGATCGGACCGCTGCCATCGGTTACGTCATCAAACGAGACGCAACTGCCGCTTCTCGTGTGCAGGTTCGATTGATCAGTCGTCTTCTCGGAAACGACACGCCGCGAACATTGCCCGTCGCACAAGCCGCTGCGATTGCCGATCCCGCCGAAACCACTGCCGATAACAATGCCGCCATCGATTCGATTCTGGCAGTGTTGCGCAATCTTGGTTTCGTCGCCCCGTGATGCTCTTCGGGTTTCGAGGCGGGTGGCGACTGCGAAACGATAAATCACTTTCCGTCGATTGCGGGAAGGAATTTCGAGCTTCGTGACTGAACACTGATAATGAAAACATATCTCAACTACCTTTAGGAGCCATCCATGATTCGTGGAGCATCGATCCATCGTTTGTACGAAAGTGACGGACCCCAGGCTTTTGTCAGCCGCACTCGGGAACTGCTCGGTCTCACACGTGACCGATTCGGCAGGCCAACCGTCACCGAGCCGCAACTTCAGCCGGAAGAGTTCAGTCTGCGTGACCTCGCCGAAAGTATTATCGGGCCCGATTGGCACGAAGTGCTCGGACCGGCCCGCACCAACGGCTTCTCACAACCGCTTTTGGAAGACGCTTCGACCGGCATACCACCTTCAGCGTTTAACAACATTTCGGCTTGGAACGCCACGGTCGGTGGTTTGATTGAAGTCAAAATCCTCGAAGCGTATCGCCGACCGGGCTTCATCGCCGATCGTCTCGTGCGAACCATCCCCACGCGGCAGCGTTCGGAAAAACTGCCCGGCATTGCCGACATCGGCGACAAAGCAGAGGAAATGAAACCGGGCGACCCGCATCCCAGGGCGCAATTCGAAGAACGCTTCGTCACCACTCCCGAAACGAAGAAACACGGCCTCGCAGTCGACGTCACGCGCGAAGCGGTTCATTTCGATCTGACGAACCAAGTCCTTTCGCGGGCGGAACGTGTTGGCGACTGGCTTGGCATGCGTAAGGAAAAACGGGTGCTTGATGTCGTGCTGGGTATCACGAACACATACAGCTATCGTGGTACGAGTTACAACACCTATCGGACCTCTGGCGAATGGATCAACGAACACACAACGGCGCTGGTCGATTGGGAAGATATCGATGCCGCACTGCAGTTCTTCTCGGCCATGACCGACCAGGAAACCGGGGAGCGCGTGCTGGTCAACCCGAATCAGTTATTGGTCATGCCGGCACAGTTGATGACTGCGCGGCGGATTATCAATGCGACGGAGATTCGAACGGGAGACATCACCACAGGAACCGGTACACAAACGATTTCCGCGAATCCGGTCGCCGGCGCCTTCGAGATTCTCTCGAGCCCGATCGCTCTGCAGCGTTTGACTGATACGGATGGCGGGAACGTTTCCGAAGTCGATGCAAACAAGTATTGGTTCCTGGGTGATTTCCAGCGCGCGTTTGCCTACATGGAGAATTGGGGCATGCAGGTTCGCCGCGCCGACCCCAACGACTACACCATGCTCGATCACGATTTGGCCTTCTCGGTGTTCGCCAACGAGATGGGCACGCCGGCGGTGCTGGAACCGCGTGAAGTGGTCCGCGGAGTGGCGAGTTAACCTTCGCGGGGGCCGCCTCATCGTGCGGGAATGAACTGCGCATTTGATTCACGACAACAGAAAGCTCCTCGATGTCTAACCTCACGTCGCTGACGAATGCCCGTGCGAATTTGATCGCCAAATACGAAGAGGCAACAGCGAATCCCAAGCCGAGCTACTCAGTCGATGGCCAATCCGTCAGTCACAGCGAATACCGACGCAGCTTGCTCGAAGAAATACTGCGGATCGACGAACTGCTGGCTCGCGAAGGAGACGACAATGCCGGCCCGTTTGAAGAGACTCTCCGCGGCATCACATGAAGTGAAGACCGCTGATACAACTCCCCGTCGGCTCTGCGGAGAGATCGTCGCTGGCGACCAAGGAGCGCGTTTTCGGAGACGCCCTCTCCCGGGCCGACAGGCCCGACCTCTCCCACAGGGAGAGGTAACATCTCACTTTGAAGCAAGATTAATGGTGCATTGTAGCGATTCAGTTTTCTTCTAGGGCGTAGCTGGTTCGTGGAAGCCGGGGATCGTAGTGCAAACCGCGATTGACACGGCGACGAAACAGAGTGACACCTTGTAGCAAGCATCCATTCGTAAATAGAGTCACCTCCCCACGCGGGGGAGGTCGGACGCGAGAGCGTCCGGGAGGGGGCCTTCACTAACGCGTAACGAGAAAGCGATTCGTATCCAACGCCGAATTGGCTTTTCTATCGGCACAATGATGCTTCGCGCTCCCAAATTCAAATTGATCGCCAAACGATACCTTGCCAATGACCATCGACGTTACGACCGATTCGGAACTTTGGGACAACACCGAAAGTGTGGTGGTTACGACCAACCGCGTCGTTGGTTCGACGGTGATCAACGTCGAGGGAGCCCTTCGGCGGGTGGCCGACATTCAACGCAATTCGGACGGCAGTGTGACGCTGCACGAACATGACATCGTCTGGAACATCGCTGACGCCGAACTTGCAGGTTCAGATCTACAACCGGGCGACACAATTACCGATTCGGCAAGCGATGTGTGGAACATTGTCGCGGTCAGCCGGTTAACTTGGGGTTCGCGTTGGCAAGCGTTGTGCCGGCGCCTGAAGTGAAGGTTAGTTAGCGGAGAAACTGATGGGACTTTTTTCCGGGACAATTCCGCAGGGAATTACGTATTTCGTCCCTCCGGTGGACGGGACCGCAGGCGATACCTTAGTGCGGTCCTCGACAGCCCGATCGCTCGAGTTCCAAGCGATCGTCTCAGCGGAATCCCCGGTGACGTTAGTCTCGCAAGCGGCCTCAGAAGTCCCACTGACGATTCAAGCGCATACCTCGCAAACAGACAGTCTACTGGAACTTAAAGACAACGCCGGCAATCGTATTGCCAACTTTGGCGCGGATGGCGATTTGTCTGTCGGCCTCGATGCTGACCCGGTGACTCCAGCGACTGGCTATTTTCGCTCTTCAGAAAGCGGCACATTGCGGCTCGAATCGACAGGTAGCGATCCCAACTTCTCCGCGATCGGTTTCATGAAAATGGGCAGCTCTGCTCAGGTGACGGTTGCCTGGGTCGGAGTGATTTCGGACAACGCTGGCTTCACCGACGGTTTGCGATTCGCCACCGGTTCGAACATCAATGAGGCGTCGCTGGATGATCTGAATTTCATGCGGATGGTCATCGACCGGTTCGGGCAGGTCGGTATTGGGCCGTCTTTATTTCCTTCCGCCATGCTCGACATCATTTGTAATTCCCCCGCTCGTGTTGGTTTGGAATTGAACGCCGCTGCTTCGCAATCCGCCAACCTGGTGCAAATCAAAAACTCGGTCGGCACACACCTAGCCGTCGTCGATGCGAATGGAAATGTCGGAATTGGGACGGCATCTCCTCGGGCGACATTACATGGCAGCGGCTCCACTATCATCGGTGCCGCGTCAGCCGCTGTGGCAGACGGCGATCTCGGGAATGGCGAGATCAATTTGTGGATCGACGAAGGCAGCGACGAGTTGAAAGTGAAGGCCAAGTACAGCAACGGAACTATGAAAGCCGGTACGGTCGCTGCACTAGCGTAATGGAAAACAGTGTTCAGCAAACGTGAGGGCGAGGCTCCCGCCGAGCCAAAACTGCGAACGGTTCTCCCGCGACGGTTGTCGACAACCGATTTATCGCTTCGCAGCACGTAGAATCGGTGGTCAATGAGATTGAAGTGAAGAATGCTCACCACTGACGCACGGAGCACACAGAGAAGAGACCGTTATTAGCGTCAATTGGCGATCATTCGCGGTTCTACAATTCCATCTGTCTCCGTGTCCTCTGTTTCTCCGTGGTGAATTATTCCAAACAGCCTTGGCGGAGCCAGGGGCACCCGGTTTCAGTGCACAAAAGGTTTAATTGTGGATTCCCGCCTCCGCGGGAATGACGTTCTACATTCGTGGCTGAACACTGAAAACCTTCCGATTTGAAACAGTACATTCAGAGGTCCGCATGGCTTTGCAAATCCATTATGCCGATCCGACGGGCGGCAACATTTCTTCCGCGTATTGCCGGATTGTCGAAATCGCGGTCAACGTGCCGCAGCAAACGGCGCGGATCGTGATGAATGTCTACCGTGACGCATCAAGCTACGGTAATGGACACCGACCGGTCGATCAGGTCGGTGTGGCCATCGGGCCGAGCGCTCAGGACGGATTGCCTGCCTTCGACGATTTTGTGAGCGGCTTACAGAATGAATACGACGCTTTGGCTGCGGCTTTGTACGGGTTACTCAAGACACGCCCACAGTTTGTCGAAGCCATCGATGTTTAATTGCAGACCCTCACCCGGCCTGCGGCCGACTTCTCCCAGAGAGAGAGGTGACTTAGGCACGTCGAATGATTATCGACGCCGAAATTGCAAGAAACCGATTGTCCTCAAAGCAACCTCTCCCGCGTGCGGGGGAGGTCGGACGCATCAGCGTCCGGGAGGGGGTGCAACTCGGTCCCAAGCTCCCGCCTCATTCCGATGCAAACTCAGGACATGATCAATAAAGAGTCGACAATCGATTCCGGCCTGCGCGGGAATTTCGAACTGACCAGACCCCTCACCCAGCGGGAGAGGGGAGTACGCTGCCTGAGTCGGTCAGCAGAGGAAGAGGTGACGTAAGCACAACATGCGATGCGATGAGTCGATTCGCATGCTGCGTGCCGAGCGGGGATCACGCGTCGTTTTCTTCGCTGATGACCGAGAACTGAACAATGAAAACCGGTTGAGGCTCACACTCCATGCCTGATACGCCCGTGATCTTTTCCGCGCCGCCGGGACTTGCACTGCGTGGCCGTTTGTACGACGTCGGTAATCCCACAACCGTGGTGAACGGCGCCACCGGCGATGCAGCCGTCGAACGAACAGACGATGGCGACGCACTCAAACTGGGACTTTACGAGCTGACAGTCACAGAGCCGCTTACCGGACCTCATCGATTGCATGTTGTCGAAAGCAGCTCCGGTGCTGTCATCGGCGTGTTCGATGTCTCGTTGTTCGATACGACCGAAGAAGCTCGGGCCGGCGATTTTCCGCAACCAATTGTCGATCTGATCGAAGCGGACCGTTTTATTGATACCGCAACGACTCCCTGGGCATTGGTGCTGGTGAAGAATGGGTCCGGCGGTCTGGGCAGTGGGATCGAGTTGCTACGCCAACAACTCAAAGATGTCAGCAGCGCTGACATCGACGACGTGAATACTGTTATCGGACAAATGGCTTCCTCATGAGTTTAGCTGGTTTGTTACATCGCGGCTTCGGAACAGCTCCGGCTGGGCCCGGCACGCCGAGTTTCTCACTCAAAGATCATCACGACGGCACGGTGACCGTCGACATTGCCGATTCACAAGCGTCGTCGACCAACACCGTGGTCACACAAGGTGTTGACGGCGAATTGGGCATGCAGGATTGGATCGTCCGTGGCTCACGCACCGGAAATGGCGACGTAACGTTTCCGCTTTCCACCGGATATTACTGGTTTGCTGTCGAAAGCACACTCAATGGTCAGACGACGCGGACGACCGCATTGTATGCCCGCATTAGGAGCGGCTCTTCGGCCGTGATGAAACAATGTCTCGATGCAGTCGCGGCACGCATCGCCGGGCTGACACTCGACGGAATCAGTTCGCAGAATATTGCTGTCGTCAAAGTGTCCGACGACCGGACAGTGGCACTCCCCGGAATTGTCATTGCCCCATTTGGCGGCGAATCCAACGAGCCGACGGGTGGCACTAACAAGCGCGACGACGTCGAATATCCGGTGCAAGTCGCCATTTTGGCGGCCGACCAGCAGGATCAAAGCGCGAACTTCAATCAGTATCTCACGTGGCGGGAACAAATCGCGAGAGCCTTTCGCCATCAGCGATTACCCGGCGTGTCGGAGATCTACACGTGCCGGGTCGAGGCGAAGGATATCGTCGAGAACAAGCCCTGGCTCAATAGCGGAACTTTTGTGTCGGCTCTCGTGTTGAACTTCTGCGCCCGTGAACCAAGAGGACTTTCATGAACAACAATCAGAACTCCATCGACGCGACCGCTGCACAAGATTCATCGGCCGACGAGGCAAACCGGATTTATCGTCCGACTTCACCGACCGCGTGGCAACGCATGGCGGAACACTCTGTGGTGGAAGTGCGAGGCGAATATGGTCGGGCTCGCTTCCGGATCGCCAAGAATCAATCCGATTCCGCGCTGTTCGAAGCCGAGCGAATGTATCGAAATCTGTGGTCGGAACATCATCGGCACAGAATGGCCCAGGATGGACCTATCGCGACCGAATCATGCGAGATTCCCGATATCGTCTGTCGCTCCCGATTGTTCAATGGATGAATCCCGCAAAAGGCGGAGTAGGTCAGGCGATTGCCTGATACAGGGACTGAGAACGAACTTACCCATCACGGACAATACTCACAGGTGCCTGCATGACAACCGCACAAGGTTCGCAAGTTCAAGTCGCATTCGATACGGCGTTGCCGTTCGACACCGGTTCGATTCCGCTGGAAATCATTTCCGAAAATCTGACCAAACAAGGTGTGATTCTGGAAACGGGAGGTCTACGCGGCTCGCGGCAGCATCCGGCGGAACGGACCCGCACCGGACCGTACAAAGTCAGCGGCAGCCTGCTGTTGCCGGTCTCGCGGGTGGCGCTCGACAATCTGCTACCAACAATTCTCGGTGGAAGTGAATCAACAGACGTCTTCGACTTCGCGGAATCGCTGCCGGAATTCCAAATGATGATCGACCGGGTCAGTCACGTCTTTACGTACACCGGCTGCAAAGTGAACCAGGCGTCGTTTCGAGGGTCAAAAGGGGGATTGCTGCAACTGCAGCTTGATATCGAAGCGGAGACTGAAAACGTGGGAGCTGCCGGCTCCTTTCCCACGTTAACGATGCCGACTGAAAAACCGTATGCCTTTACCGATGGTGTGGTCACGCTGGCCGGCAGCGCGCGGGAGATATTTGACTTCAACGTCGTGATCGACAATGCCCTCGATACGGAAAGGTTTGTCAACGAGTTGACGCGCAGCGAGATTCCCGCGCAGGACCATATCGTCGCTGTCGATTTCAACGCGCCATTTGATTCAGCCAATGCTGATTTGTATGGGCAGTCGCTGGAGGGATCGGCAGCGACATTGGCCTTCACGAACGCTGAAGAATCCGGCAGTGTTCTAACGTTTTCGTTCGCGACGATTCAGTTTCCCGATCGGTCGCCCAATTCCCCCGGCAAAACGGAAATCGCGTTGCCACTGCGCGGTGTTGCTCGCAAGGTCGGTAGCACGAATGCCTTGGTGATCACAAACGCGCACGCGTAACGGACGATAACCGAGGTGTGATTAAGAGGGCAACTGAGACGTGCCACGACAATTCGCCACCTCCCCCGCATGTGGGGGAG